>JAGCAV010000148.1 GCA_017652545.1 Lachnospiraceae bacterium | reverse complement strand
GTTCCATTCTCTCTTCAATGCTTTAATGTATCATCATGAAAAAACCATGTCAAAGTATTTCGAGAAACGGAGCAATTCGCAGCATCAATCGAGGTCAAGCAACCTTATTATTTTGAATACAGTTTTTTGAAAACCGAAAAAAAAGCACCTTGCACGGTTCTGTGATTTGTTCTATCATATTAGAATCTGAAGTGTCCGGAACCTGTCGAAAAAGGCATGACCCTGAAGCGTTGCAGAGATTGATCCGCACAGACCAGAAAGAGAATAAAAATAATGAAGTGGTTCGAAAAATGCCTGCTTGAACTGACACATCACAACATGTTTGAATCCACTGATCATCGAAGCCGTTTTCTTGACCTGATCAGCTGTTATTTTTCCGCCCCTTTCTTTACGAAGGGACTGGCAAAATGCATGTATCTGTCCAGCTGGGATGATGAGCATTTTATCTTCATGCTCTCAACCCTCAATGACATGATCCTTGACGGCACCCGTGACGTCCGGGACATGGGCGAACAGGGTCTGGATCTGGCCAGACACTGTGAAGGCAATGACGCTGAAGTGTTTCTTCTCTCCGCCGCCTTCCTGCTCGACACGCCATACCGTACGCCGGACTACACCGCACTGGATCCGGATGTTGCCTATAAACTGCGAAAGGCCATCGTTGCCGGCAAATACATCGATGACCTTCCTGATCCGCACGGAGACGAAAACTGACCGTCTCCCATCTCCCGGGATCTTATCTGTTTTTTACGTTCTATCTCCACACCAGCCATATGAATACATAGCCGGCTGCCACCGCGGTCAGTGTAAACGGCACACCGATCCGCATGAAATCCCTGAAACCAACCTCATATCCGTTCTGCTTCAGAAGTCCCACACCCGCTATGTTTGCGGACGCGCCGACCGGTGTCAGATTTCCGCCCAGCGTTGCCCCCGTGAGCAGGCCGAAATACAGAAGATACGGCTGCATGCCCATCCCGGCTGCCACCGATGTGATCACCGGCAGCATCGTAGCCACATAGGGAATATTATCCACAAAGGCGGAGATCAGCACAGAGCCCCACACAATAACGGTGTACAGCAGGAACACATTGCCGGACCCGATCGCAACGATCCATCCCGCGAAATCATCAATGATCCCCACCTGTGTAATGCCCCCGATCACCAGGAACATACCGGTAAGCAGGATCAGCGTCTCCAGGTCCATGCTGCCCAGCGCTCTGGAAATGTGGCTTTTGTCCTTTCCCCGCGCAAAATCCAGCAGGACCGTTATCAGTGCCAGTGCAACGCAGATCATTCCGTTGGTATTCTCAGGCTTGTCTTTAAAAAAGGAAGCCAGGATGAGGGCCGCCACCATCAGGACCAGCATCACGGAAGGCACATGATCGAGTACCTTCGTCCGCTCGCTCATGGAGACCGGTTCCCGGTCCTTCCTGAAAAGGATCATCATGATCGGAACCGTGAGCAGCGCGCCCAGTTCTACAGCCCAGAAAATGCCCGGCCTGCCTTTCATCCAGAAGAAATCCATGAAATCCATCCTGGCCGCGGCGCCGAGCATGATGGATGTCGTGTCGCCGACCAGCGTCGCTGCCCCCTGCAGGTTGGAGGAGACCGCGACAGACAGAATCATGGGCACGGGAGAGATCTTCAGCTTTCTGCAGATCGCCAGGCCGACCGGCGCGACCATCAGCACGGTCGCCACATTATCAATGAAGGCGGAGATCACGCCCGAGAACAGCGACATGAAGATCGTGACCCACATCACATTTTTCGATTTGTCGAGCAGAAAGTCCGCGATGCGGTTCGGCATCCTGGACGCGATAAAATAGTCCACAATGATCATGGTTCCCGCCATCATCATCAGGACATTCCAGTTGATCGACAGCCAGACCTTGTCCACGGGGAGAATCCCGGTCACTAAATAGAGGGCCGCCACGGCAACTACCGCGTGGACCCTCCACTTTGAAAATCCGATCATCACCACATACATGGCTGCCAGAAGTATAAGTGCTGTTATTTTCATTATAGAGTCACTGCATTCCTTTTTCAGTCATCAGCTCTGAAGTCTTTCCACCATGCGGGCCAGGCCTTCCACAGAATTGAAGTTCTCCTCGATGATCTCCTCATACGGAATCGTGATATCAAATTCCATGGACAGGGCGGCGATAATGCCGGTAATCGTCAGGGAGTCGAGAACGCCGTCATCCACCAGCGTATCGGACGACTCGAAATCAATATCAGGGTACTCCTCAGATAACAGCTCAAGAATCTTGTCTTCCATCATACCTTTCACCTCTAAAATGCAAAATTAAAATCGGTCTGCCTGTCAAACCATGATACTGGCTTTTCCTCTTCAGCGCAAGTCGTTTTTGTCTGTTTCCGGATGCGCTTCCACCCAGAGCCGTTTCATTTCCTTACGGTCCGGTTTCTTCATCCGGTTTCGGGGCAGTTCATCAACGATCATGTAATCAGCCGGCAGCGTGAACCGCTCCATTTTCCGGGAAAGGTAGGTCTTAAGTCCCTCCAGTCCTTCCTGTTCGTAGGTGTCGTCGACCGCCATCAGCAGGACCGGGACCTGACCGAGAACTTCATCCGGCGCGGCAATGCAGGCACACTCCTTTATGTGGCTGTACTCACTGGCCAGATTCTCGACCTCGATGGGTGATACCTTCTCGCCGCCGACATTGATAATATCGTCTGCCCTTCCCAGCATATAGACAAAACCTTCAGCATCAAAATATACAAGGTCGTTGGTCACCAGCCACCCGTCCCGCAGCGCGTCTGCGGTCTGTTCTTCCCTGTTCCAGTAGCCGGACATCACGAACGGACCGTTCAGCGCCAGTCTGCCGGGGTGATCCCTGTCTGTATGGTCAAGCGGTCTTCCGTCAGGATCAAGGGCACGCACCTGCACACCCGGAAGCGGTTTCCCGATCGAGGTAATCCTTTCCGTGAGGGGCTTTTCCGGATCCGGTCCGGTTTCACCCGTTTCCTGTGCGTTCCGGCTCACTGCAGCCGCTTCATGCAGATTCAGGAAAATGGCGCCTCCGGTCTCCGAGCTTCCCCACGTGTTGGTGATCCTTGTGTCCGGCAGCAGCGCGTCAAACTCTTTTTTCTGCCGCAGGCTTAAGGAGCCGGCACCGACCTCAATGCTGCGCAGCAGGCCGATCACCGGTGTAAAGCTCTCCTGCATCTGGTTTTTCACCAGTTCAAAGGAAGCGGGGACCGTGACCATGGCCGTACATTCGAAACTGCGGATATTATTCTCCAGCTCCTTCGCGAACGTGAAACCGTTCTGGAGCACCACAGTCCCTCCAAGGTACAGCGTCATCCTGAGCATGCGCAGGCCCAGTGAATGACACAGCGGCAGGGGCAGAAGCATCCGGTCTTCCTTTGTGATTCCCACCCCTTCTATGTTATTGAGCCAGATCCGGTGCAGTGCCCTGTAGCTTAACATGACCCCTTTCGGCCGTCCCGTTGTACCGGTCGTGAAGATCATCTCGGCCACATCCTCCGGATCGGGAAGCATATACGGGATGAAAGGTCCGCCGGCGGAAGCTCTTTCTTCGACCTGCGCGACAAATTTCTTCAGGGAGTAAAGTGAGATCCGGTCCTCGTATCCCTTCATCGGTCTGTCTGTCAGGAACAGGCCTGCCTGCGTGTCCTCATAGATCGAAAGGGCATTCTCAGGCGTGGCATTCTTGTCCATGAAGACCACAATACCGCCGGCATACTGGATTCCCAGATAAACAAAAGCCATATCCGGTTTGGAAAGCGCCGTAAACAGCACCCGGTCACCCTTTTTGATTCCCATCCCCGCCAGCAGTTCTCCTGCAGCGGCGATTCTCTCGTCCAGCTCCCTGTAAGTCAGTGCTTCCTTTTTAAAGATCAGCGCATCCCTGTCCGGCTGTATACGCGCATGTTCCTTCACTTTTGTGACCAGCGTCACCAGTTCCTGTCTGCTTTCTCCCATAATCCCGTCCATACCTTTCAATATAAAGTGCCGGGGCAGGCCGGCACCTCAATAGTACACAAATCGCTGTTCCCCGGCAACCGGTTTTTTCATGATTTAGCCCGCCATCCGGCCAGGTACCTGTTCTTCAGGATATTTCCCGTCAGTTTTCCCCATCCCAGAGCAAAACCGCAGACAGTGATGAGCTTCCAGCCGCCTTCCGCCGCTTCTTCGGCATGCAGGTTAAGGCTTTCTCCCCTCAGATATCTGATCAGTCTGTCATCCTCCGGTTTCAGG
>JAGCAV010000147.1 GCA_017652545.1 Lachnospiraceae bacterium | reverse complement strand
GAGGGGAGCGGGGGGATAAAGCCTGCCATATACCGGACCGGACAGGACCTCGGCCTCTTCCCGGGCGATCTCTTCCCTGACGGCTTCATCTGTGATCTCAAATACAAGATTTTCATCTATCTTATTTCCCGAAGGATCTTCGATCAGCCCGTCCGCGTCAAAGACGGTGCCCTTTGAGGCTTTCTTTTGGGATGGATCTGCTGCCTGCGTTTCATCAGCGATCTCTGTTTCCTGATCGGATGAAACCGAATCGGATTCAATGACTTCTTCTGAAAGGACCGCCCACTCATCCGTATCCTCCGCAAAAGATTCATCAAACAGTTCAATTTCCTGGAGCTCATCGCCAAATACCGTCCGGACAGGAAGAATAACGGCTGCAGCAGCCAGGAGCATCACCAGCACGCGGACAGAAAAAGCCCTGAAGAGTTGATTTCTGAACATGAATACCCTCCGTTCGATTCATTGATCATTTTCGATGAATCACAGGACGACCTTGACATATAGTGATAAACTATCACAAGTATCCTATTCTCTCAATAAAAATTCTGCAAGGATCGGGTCTGTTGACCTGTGATTCTGCGGCAGCACTGAGGATGACCATGATTATCATGACACTGGAAAAAGTCGGGATCACGCTTGGAGACAGCCTCCTGTTTCGTGATGTGGTCCTGGGCATTGATGAATATGAGCGGATCGGCGTGATCGGTGTGAACGGAACCGGAAAATCCACGCTGCTTGGGATCGCCGCAGGAACAGTTCAGCCTGATGAAGGCCGGATCATCACAAGAAACGGACTGAAGATCTCCTATCTTCCACAGGATCCGGTCTTTGATCCGGACATGACCATTCTCGATAATGTGGTCCGGAATATCACGCAGGAGGAAGGATACTGGAATGTCCGCGGTGAAGCCCTGGCCATGCTTCAAAGGCTGGGCATTGCCGATCCCGATGCCATGCCGGAAACACTTTCCGGGGGACAAAGGAAGAGGGCTGCGCTGGCAGCAGCCCTGTTAACGCCAAGCGACCTGCTGATTCTGGATGAACCGACGAACCATCTGGATCACGAGATGATCGAGTGGCTGCAAAGCCGTCTGGAAAGTTACCGCGGCGCACTGCTGATGGTTACGCATGACAGGTATTTTCTGGATGAGGTTGCCTCAACGATCTGGGAAATCGACAGGGCAAAGGTATTCAGCTATCCGGGCAATTATGAAAAGTACCTGGAGACAAAACAGGCCAGAATGGATTTTGCCAGGGCGGCGGAACGGAAGATGGCTGCTCTTTACAAGCAGGATCTTGCCTGGATGATGAGGGGGGCAAGAGCAAGGGCGACCAAACAGAAAGCCCATATTCAGCGCTTTGAAGCGCTCAGGGACCGGGAAAAGATCGCGGAGGAGCGGAATGTGATGATCGAATCACTTCCCTCCAGGATGGGCAATAAAACCATAGAGATCAGGAAACTTTCCAAAAGCTATGCAGACCGGTGTCTTTTCCGGAATTTCACCTATACCTTTCTGAAGAAGGACCGGATCGGAATTATCGGTCCCAACGGCTGCGGGAAATCGACACTTCTGAAAATCATTCTCGGACAGGTCCGGCCGGATGAGGGTGAGGTCGAGATTGGCCAGACGATCCAGACCGGATACTTTGGCCAGGAAAATGAGAAACTGGACCCGGATACGCAGGTGATCGGGGCTGTAAGGGATATCGGAGAATATGTAAGGACAGCGGACG
>JAGCAV010000146.1 GCA_017652545.1 Lachnospiraceae bacterium | reverse complement strand
GACTTCGTTCTTCTGAGCGAAATCTTCTTCTGTCAGGAGGATGTCATCCTCATGCGTGTCGATCTTCACATTGCGGTACCGTCTCATGCCGGTACCTGCCGGGATCAGCTTACCGATAATGACATTCTCCTTCAGGCCGATCAGGTGATCCACCTTGCCGTTGATCGCTGCCTCCGTCAGAACCTTGTTGGTCTCCTGGAAGGAAGCTGCCGACAGGAACGAATTGGTCGCCAGAGAAGCTTTTGTGATACCCAGGAGGATCTGCTTGCCCTCCGCAGGCGCCTTGCCTTCCGCTTCCATCTCCTCGTTCATTGCCTCAAGCTCAAGCGCATCGACCAGGGTTCCGGGCAGAAGGCCTGTGTCTCCGCCTTCCTCGATCCTGACCTTCTTGAGCATCTGACGCACCAGCACCTCAATGTGCTTGTCGGAGATGTCCACGCCCTGAAGACGGTACACCTTCTGGACCTCGCGGATCATGTAATCCTGAACGGCTTCCACGCCTTTGATCTTCAGGATGTCATGCGGATTGACGGAACCTTCCGTCAGCTCCTCACCGGCTTCGATCCAGATGTTCTCCTCCTGCTGCAGGTGCTGCTTGATGGTGGATCCGTACGGGATGAGGTAGGTCTTGGAGTCGCCCGTCTCCGGGTTGGTCACAACGATCTCTCTCTTCTTCTTCGTATCACGGATCTCCACATTGCCCGCGATCTCGGAGATGATGGCAAGGCCCTTGGGTTTTCTTGCCTCAAAAAGCTCCTCGACACGGGGAAGACCCTGGGTGATGTCGCCGCCGGCCACACCGCCGGTATGGAAGGTACGCATGGTCAGCTGGGTACCGGGCTCGCCGATCGACTGTGCGGCAATGATGCCGACGGTCTCACCGACCTGTACCGGTTCGCCTGATGCCATGTTGGAACCATAGCATTTCGCGCAGATGCCGATCCGGCATTTGCATGTCAGGATCGAACGGATCTTCACCTTGCCCCTGGTCACGCCGTTGTCATCCGTGATCGGTTTGCCCTTGGCATCCACACCGCTTGCAATGATGCGTTTCGCACGTCTGGCGGTGATCATGTGATTTGCTTTCACGATCACTTCGCCGTTCTTGTCAAGGATGTCATAGCAGGAGAAACGTCCTTTCAGTCTCTCCTCAAGGCCTTCGATTCCGTCATAACCGCTGACCCAGATGCCCGGGATGGTTTCCTTGCCTTCTGAGCAGTCCATCTCACGGATGATCAGCTCCTGTGACACGTCGACCATTCGCCTTGTCAGGTAACCGGAGTCTGCTGTACGCAGCGCCGTATCCGACAGACCCTTTCTGGCACCGTGGGCGGACATGAAGTACTCCAGAACGTCCAGACCTTCACGGAAGTTGGACTTGATGGGCAGCTCGATCGTATGACCTGTTGTATCCGCCATCAGTCCGCGCATGCCGGCAAGCTGCTTGATCTGCTTGTCAGATCCACGGGCGCCGGAATCCGCCATCATGAAGATGTTGTTGTATTTGTCAAGACCGTCGAGCAGTGCCTTCGTCAGCTTCTTGTCGGTGGCTTCCCAAACCGTGATGACTTCTTTGTAGCGGTCCTCATTTGTGGTCATGCCCCTGCGGAAGTTGCGGGCGATCCTGTCGACCTTGTCCTGTGCTTCCGCAATCAGCTGCGGCTTTGAGGGCGGTACGGTCATATCGGAGATGGAAACCGTCATGGCCGCCTTGGTGGAATACCGGTAGCCCATGCCCTTGATCCGGTCAAGCACTTCGGCTGTGGTGGTGGCCCCGTGGGTGTCGATGACACGCTGCAGGATTCCCTTCAGCTCTTTCTTCTTGACCAGGAAGTCCACTTCCAGCTTCAGCTCGTTCTCCGGAAGGCTCCTGTCCACATACCCCAGATCCTGCGGAAGGATCTCGTTGAACAGGAAGCGGCCAAGCGTGGATTCCACGATGTCCGTCTTCACGGTGCCGTCAGGCTCTTCCTTCTGCATGCGGACCTTGATCCGTGACTGAAGCGTCAGCAGTTTATTCTCGTAAGCCAGGATGGCTTCGTTGACATTCTTATAGATGCCGCCTTCGCCGAGAGCACCCGGGCGCTCCTGCGTCAGATAATAGATACCCAGCACCATGTCCTGGGACGGAACAGCCACGGGGCCGCCGTCGGAGGGCTTCAGAAGGTTGTTGGGTGAAAGCAGCATGAAACGGCACTCAGCCTGCGCTTCCACGGAAAGCGGAAGGTGCACGGCCATCTGGTCTCCGTCGAAGTCTGCGTTGAACGCGGTACATACAAGCGGATGAAGCTTGATCGCCTTGCCTTCGACCAGGATCGGCTCAAATGCCTGGATGCCGAGCCTGTGGAGCGTAGGTGCACGGTTGAGCATGACCGGATGTTCCTTGATCACGTCTTCCAGAACGTCCCAGACCTGCGGCTCCAGTCTTTCGACCATCTTCTTGGCATTCTTGATGTTGTGGGACATGCCGTTGGCTACAAGCTCCTTCATCACGAAGGGCTTGAACAGTTCGATCGCCATCTCCTTGGGCAGACCGCACTGGTAGATCTTCAGTTCCGGTCCGACGACGATAACGCTTCGTCCTGAGTAGTCAACACGCTTGCCCAGCAGGTTCTGGCGGAACCGGCCGGATTTGCCCTTGAGCATGTCGGAAAGCGACTTTAAGGGGCGGTTGCCGGGGCCTGTCACGGGACGGCCTCTGCGTCCGTTGTCGATCAGGGCGTCCACGGCCTCCTGCAGCATACGCTTCTCATTGCGTACGATGATCTCCGGTGCGCCGAGTTCAAGCAGCCTTTTCAGTCTGTTGTTGCGGTTGATGATCCTGCGGTACAGGTCATTCAGATCGCTGGTGGCAAAACGGCCGCCGTCCAGCTGGACCATCGGGCGAAGATCCGGCGGGATCACGGGGATCACAGTCATGACCATCCACTCGGGACGGTTGCCGGATTCCCTGAACGCCTCCACGACTTCAAGCCTTTTGATGATACGGGCTTTCTTCTGGCCGCTGGAATTCTCAAGACCGACTGTCAGTTCTTCAGCTTCCTTATCCAGGTCGATCGCCTCCAGCAGTTCCTTGACTGCCTCGGCGCCCATTCCTGCGCGGAAAGGCTTTCCGGAAAACTCCGGATTGCTGTTGTATTTCTCCAGTGCCTCCATGTGCTCGCGCTCGGTGAGGACCTGCTTGTACACCAGTTCCGTATCACCCGAATCCAGCACGATATAGTTGGCAAAGTAAAGAACCTTCTCAAGGATCCTCGGAGACAGATCCAGCATCAGGCCGATCCTGGAGGGAATACCCTTGAAATACCAGATATGGGAAACCGGAGCAGCCAGTTCGATATGGCCCATACGCTCACGGCGCACGCTGGCCTTTGTCACCTCGACGCCGCAGCGGTCGCAGATCACGCCCTTGTAGCGGATCTTTTTATACTTTCCGCAATGGCACTCCCAGTCCTTGCTCGGTCCGAAAATACGCTCGCAGAACAGGCCGTCCCTCTCAGGCTTCAGGGTTCTGTAATTGATCGTCTCGGGTTTGGTCACCTCGCCATGGGACCATTCCCTGATCTTGTCCGGAGACGCCAGCCCGATCCTGATCGCGTCAAAGGTCATGGGCTGATATGCTTCATTCTTAACAGCTTCCGCCATTATATTTCTCCTTTCGGTCTACAGGCACTTGTCTCTTAGTAGGTATTACTCCTGATCCTCGTAGGGGTCGGCATCCGTATCGCCGTAGTCATCCTCGTATTCATCGGCTTCGAAGTCGGAACTGTATCCGTCTCCCTGGTCCGAATACGGGTCGACATCCTGCAGCTTGCCGTCCTGGAACTCCTGTTCCGTATAACCGGCGCCGGCGAATGAATCCCTGTCCTCGTACCTGCGGTCGCCCTCGATGATCGAGCGCATATCCGTTTCACCCATATCGACATTTTCCATAATGTCGACTTCGGTGTTGTCATCACGCAGCACACGCATATCCAGGCCCAGGGACTGCAGCTCCTTGAGCAGTACCTTGAAGGACTCCGGAATACCGGAATCCGGAATGTTCTCGCCCTTGATGATCGCCTCGTAGGTCTTTACGCGGCCGACCACATCGTCGGACTTGACAGTCAGGATCTCCTGCAGGGTGTAGGCTGCGCCGTAGGCCTCCAGGGCCCAGACTTCCATCTCACCGAAGCGCTGTCCGCCGAACTGTGCCTTGCCGCCCAGAGGCTGCTGGGTGACCAGGGAGTACGGGCCGGTGGAACGCGCATGGATCTTGTCGTCGACCAGATGATGCAGCTTCAGGTAATGCATGTGGCCGATGGTCGTCGGAGAGTCGAAATACTCACCGGTACGGCCGTCTCGCAGCAGCACCTTTCCGTCTGATGAGATCGGGACGCCCTTCCACAGAGCCCTGTGATCACGGTTGGTATACAGGTAATCCATGACCTCTTCGGCCAGCTCGTCCTTATGCTTCTCATAGAAATCATTCCACTCGAGATTGACATAATCGTTGGCCAGATTAAGGGTATCCGTGATATCCTTCTCATTTGCGCCGTCAAAGACCGGTGTGGAGACATTGAAGCCCAGCGCTTTCGCGGCCAGGGACAGATGGATCTCCAGAACCTGTCCGATGTTCATACGGGAAGGCACGCCCAGGGGGTTCAGCACGATATCCAGCGGTCTTCCGTTGGGCAGATACGGCATATCCTCTACCGGAAGCACCCTGGAGACAACACCCTTGTTGCCGTGGCGGCCGGCCATCTTGTCACCGACAGAGATCTTTCTCTTCTGGGCAATGTAGATGCGCACGGACTGATTGACACCCGGTGCCAGCTCGTCTGAATTCTCGCGGGTAAATACCTTGGCATCGACGACGATGCCGTATTCACCGTGAGGCACCTTCAGGGATGTATCCCTGACCTCTCTTGCCTTCTCACCGAAGATGGCACGCAGCAGCCGCTCTTCCGCAGTCAGCTCCGTCTCACCCTTCGGCGTCACCTTGCCGACAAGAATGTCGCCGGCACGGACCTCGGCACCGATGCGGATGATCCCGCGCTCGTCCAGGTCCTTCAGGGCATCGTCACCGACACCCGGAACATCTCTGGTGATCTCTTCCGGTCCCAGTTTGGTGTCGCGGGACTCTGCCTCGTATTCTTCAATATGAATGGATGTATATACATCATCCATGACCAGGCGCTCGGACAGCAGGACAGCGTCCTCATAGTTGTAGCCTTCCCAGGTCATGAAACCGATCAGCGGGTTCTTGCCCAGCGCGATCTCGCCGCCCGAAGTGGAGGCGCCGTCCGCGATGACCTCACCGGTCCTGATCCTGTCTCCCTTGGAGACGATGGGCCGCTGATTGTAGCAGTTGCTCTGGTTGCTTCGCACAAACTTCCTGAGCTTGTACTCCTCCAGATGACCGTCCTCCTCACGCACGAGGATCCGGTTTGCCTCGGCTCTTTCCACCACGCCGTCAGCCTTTGCCAGCACACAGACACCCGAGTCCACGGCTGCCTTGACTTCCATACCGGTACCCACAACGGGCGCCTCGGTCGTCAGAAGCGGGACCGCCTGACGCTGCATGTTGGAACCCATCAGCGCGCGGTTCGCGTCGTCGTTCTGCAGGAACGGGATCAGTGCTGTCGCTACTGAGAACACCATCTTCGGAGATACGTCCATGAACTCAAAGCGGGTCTTCTCATACTCCTGCGTCTCGTCGCGGAAACGGCCGGACACATTCCTGTGAACAAAGTGGCCTTCCTCGTCCAGAGGCGTATTCGCCTGCGCAACATGATAATTATCTTCTTCATCCGCCGTCATATAGACGACTTCGTTCGTGACCCTCGGATTTTCCGGATCGGTGTGATCTACCCTTCTGTAGGGAGCTTCGACAAATCCGTACTGATTGATCCTGGCATAGCAGGCCAGGGAGTTGATCAGACCGATGTTGGGACCTTCAGGCGTCTCGATGGGGCACATTCTTCCGTAATGGGAATAGTGTACGTCACGAACCTCGAAACCGGCTCTGTCTCTGGACAGGCCGCCCGGGCCCAGGGCTGAGAGACGTCTCTTGTGTGTCAGCTCACCCAGGGGATTGTTCTGGTCCATGAACTGGGACAGCTGGGAGGAACCGAAGAACTCCTTCACCGCCGCCGTCACCGGCTTGATGTTGATCAGTGACTGGGGTGTGATCCCTTCCGGTTCCTGGGTCGTCATACGCTCACGCACCACACGCTCAAGCCTGGACAGGCCGATGCGGTACTGGTTCTGCAGAAG
>JAGCAV010000145.1 GCA_017652545.1 Lachnospiraceae bacterium | reverse complement strand
AGCTTTCAAGGGACGGTGTTGCCGAGCCGAGAACCAGAATGGCCCCCTCACTCTCACAGCGGTGTGCGGCCACCTCTCTGGCATTATACCGCGGCATGCTCTCGCTGACATAGGAACGCTCATGCTCCTCATCGATCACGATCATGCCCAGATCGGCAAAAGGTGTGAACAATGCCGACCTGGGGCCGATCATCACATCAATGTCTCCCCTTCTGGCCCGTTCGAACTGATCAAACCGTTCGCCGGCTGATAGCTTTGAATTGATCAGGGAGACCCTGTCTCCGAACCTGCGGTAGAACCGCATCACTGTCTGATAGGTCAGCGCAATTTCGGGGATGAGCACAATACTCTGCTTTCCGCGTCTGATCATCTCCTCGATCAGTTCGAGATAGACAGCCGTTTTGCCGCTTCCGGTCACCCCGTGCAGCAGATATTGGCTGTCCGTCCTGCCGGTCAGGATCGTATCCACCACACCGAGCTGCTCGGGATTGAGCGCCACCTTTTTCCCGTCATTTTCTCCGGTGATCAGGGGCTTTCTGTACACCTTCCTCACCTGCACCCTGATCAGGCCGGCCTTTTCAAGCGCGCTCAGCACCGCGCCCGATATGCCCAGCTTCTCCCTGACAAGGCCGGCGGGGATCTTCTCCTCCTCCAGCAGCGCTTTCATCAGCCTTGCCCGCGCACTCTGGTGCTTTCTGACCATAACTTCCAGCGCCAGGGCAGCTTCCGGCCTGTCAGCGGCGAGGATCACCTCTTTTTCTTCTTTTGGCCTCACCCTCGAGCGGATCGGGATGACCGTCCGAAGCGCCTGTGCCATGGTACAGCCGTAGCGCTGCTTCATCCATCCGGCCAGGGAGACCATCCTGGCCTCCTGATCCGCCGCGTCCACGACTGCGCAATCCAGGTCCTTGATCCGGCTTTCGTCGACCCGCGGTACGGATCCGGTATTCATCACATATCCCTTTACGGTCCGGCTGCCCCGGCCGAACGGGACCATCACCACACTTCCGGGCCTGATGCTCCCGCGCATATTCTCCGGGATCCTGTACTGGAACGTCCGGTCCAGGTCTTCACTGGTGATATCCACGATCACATCTGCATATATGTCTTCCTGAACTGTACCTATCTTTTTGTTCCTCCGGAATTCTTAATGATCTCCACGCTGTTTTTTATCCTGCTCAAGGATCTGGCGGATGATCACCCGCTCGTCCATGGGATATTTTTTGCCTTCGATCTCCTGGTAATCCTCATGCCCTTTTCCTGCCAGGACAATAATGTCCCCGGGCTGTCCGTGGTGAATACACCAGGCGATCGCTTCCCGCCGGTCCGTGATCCTGATGTACTTTCCATCCGTCTTCTTTATTCCGGTCTCAATGTCATCCAGGATCGCTTCCGGTTCCTCATATCTGGGATTGTCGGATGTGAGCACGCTCAGATCCGCCAGTCTCCCGGACACCTCTCCCATCTCAAACCGGCGGGCTCTTGACCGGTTTCCGCCGCAGCCGAACATACACACAAGCCTGGCCGGATGATATTCCTTCAGGGTCGTCAGCAGGCTTTCCAGGGCCATGGCGTTATGCGCGTAATCGATCATCAGTGTAAACTGATCGGAGACCCTGACCATCTCGATCCTTCCCTTCACCTTCGCATCTTTCAGCGCTGCGCGGATCTGGGGAATCTCCACGTTAAAATGCCGGCAGACCGCGATCGCGGTCAGCGAGTTGTAGATGCTGAATGTTCCGGGCAGGTCGATCTCTACGTTAAAGCGCATGGCGCCTTCCACGCGGTAGGCGATCCCCAGGTATCCCGGCCCGGACACAAGCTGTGTATCCACCGCGCGAAGATCTGCCTGTTCGGAAAAGCCATATGTCTCGACCGTGCAGGTGTGTCCCTCGAGAATCCTGTCAAGGTGGAGATCATCCGCGTTGAAGATTCCCACTTTGCACTGCCGGAACAGGCGGCTCTTGCATTCAAGATAATCCTCAAAACTGCTGTGCTCCGCCGGGCCGATATGATCCGGCTCTATGTTTGTGAAAATGCCCAGCTCGAACAGGAAGCCGGCTGTCCTGTGAAGCATCAGTCCCTGGGAACTGACCTCCATCACGCAGATCTCACAGCCTGCGTCCAGCATTTCCCGGAAATATTTCTGTATCGTGACCGACTCCGGCGTCGTATTGGCCGCAGGGATCACCTTATTGCCGATGATCGCTTCGATGGTGCCGATCAGACCGACCTTATAGCCTGCATGCTCCAGAATGGATTTGATCATATAGGTGGTCGTCGTCTTCCCCTTCGTGCCTGTGATCCCGATGACCCTGAGTCTGTCAGCCGGGTATCCGTACCATGCGGCGCTGATCAGGGCCATGGCCATACGGCTGTCCGCCACCAGCACCAGGGTGACGTTTGCCGGCGCCTGGACCTTCTCTTCCACAACCAGCACAGCAGCTCCCTTTTCGATCACCTGCCCTGCATAGCTGTGTCCGTCCGTCACAGCTCCCCGGATGCAGAAGAACAGATCCCCCTTTTCAACCTTTCTCGAATCGTTCACAATTGCGTGAACGTCAGGATCTTCCGGTCCCTGTAAAATCGTATAGCTGACTCTTTCCAGCAGTGTACTCAGTTTCATGACAGCCCTCCGCACAGCAAATACCCCGCAGAGCATTTCGCTCCGCAAGGAAAAGTAATGTTTATTATACCATCTCATTCTGACAGAGTCAAAAAAGAGACAGAAGAACGTCTTCTGTCTCTTGGATGATCTTTTTGTTATCCGATCAGCGGGTACCTGTCCGTCAGTGACCGTATCAGCAGTTTCGCTTCGTCAGACCGGCTCTCGCCCTCTTTGAGCATCATGGCGATCGCCTCCGCGATGATCTCCATATCCGCTTCTTTCATGCCTCTGGCCGTAACGGCGGGTGTTCCAAGCCGTATGCCGCTCGTGACGAAAGCGGATTTCGGATCGTTCGGGATCGTGTTCTTGTTGCAGGTAATATTGACGCTGTCAAGAAGCGTCTCGGCTTCCTTTCCTGTCCTGTTTACATTCCTCAGGTCCACAAGCATCAGATGATTATCCGTCCCGCCGGAAACGATGTTGATCCCACGGTTCATCAGTCCCGCGCACAGCGCCTTTGCGTTGGCCGCGATCTGTCTCTGGTACGCTTTGTACTCCTCGGACATGGCTTCCTTGAAGCAGACTGCCTTGGCTGCGATCACGTGCATCAGCGGGCCTCCCTGGATTCCCGGGAAGACGGCTTTGTTGAAGTGATGCTCTTCCGCGAATTCCATGCTGGAGAGGATCATGCCGCCCCTGGGCCCACGCAGGGTCTTGTGTGTCGTGGTCGTCGTCACATGCGCGTAGGGGATGGGAGAGGGATGCACGCCCGCCGCCACCAGTCCGGCTATGTGAGCCATATCCACCATCAGATAGGCACCGGCTTCATCGGCGATCTCCCTGAAGCGCTTAAAGTCGATGGTCCTGCCGTAAGCGCTGGCACCGGCAATGATCAGTCTGGGTCTGCTTTCAAGCGCGATCTCACGTACACGGTCGTAGTCGATAAAGCCCTCGTCATTGACGCCGTAATCGACCACATTGAAAAACGTTCCGGAGAAATTCGCGGCGCTGCCGTGCGTCAGATGGCCGCCGTGCGCAAGGTTCATCCCCATGATCGTGTCACCGGGTTTCAGCAGCGCGAACTGCACGCACATGTTGGCCTGTGCGCCTGAATGAGGCTGTACATTCGCATAGGTGCATCCGAAGATCTCTTTTGCCCGCTCGATCGCCAGCCGTTCCACATCATCCACGCAGACGCAGCCGCCGTAATAGCGTTTTCCCGGATATCCCTCGGCGTACTTGTTCGTCAGCACGCTGCCCATGGCAGCCATAACCGCTTTGGAAACCCAGTTTTCGGAAGCGATCAGCTCAATATGGCTGTCCTGACGTTCTTCCTCCGCAACAATAAGCTCCGCAATCTGCGGGTCAACTTTTCTGATCTCATCCAGTGAATACATGGGGCATCCTCCTTACTTCCAGCCGTGCAGACGTAAAGCGCCTGCTGTTTCCCCTGCCTCTTGGCATCCCGTCGTCCACCGCCTGCAGAGGCGGGATCTTTCCGACTGAGTTGTAATATACTTGGTTTGCCTTTTCCTGTCAACAAAAATTCTTTATCGCTTTAGCACGAAAAAGCACTGCCGTTTACAGATTTCCGTACAGCTTGTCTTTCAGAATCCCCAGGCACTCTCTCAGAACATTGTTCGGAAGATAGAGGGGCGAGCTGCCTGCCGCGATCCCCTTCACGTCTTTTATCCCTGCTTTTTGCGCGATCGCCATCGCCCGGAAAAGATGGAAATTGTTCGTCACGATCCCGATCCTTGCTGACCCGGGATCCTCCATCAGCTCCATGCTGAAAGCAATATTCTCAGTCGTGTTGGAAGACCGGTCCTCCATGATGATCCTGCGCGGATCTATGCCGTTTTCCTCCAGATATCGCTTCATTCCCTCCGCCTCGGAGAGCGGCTCGTTGTATCCCTTCCCTCCGGAGACAATGCACAGGGTGTCCTCGTTCTCCTTCAGGTAAGCAGCCGCCGCGTCCAGCCGGAACGCAAGGACAGCGCTCGGCCCGTCCTCCCGCACCTGTGCCCCCGGCACAATCAGGTAATCAAGACCCTTCTCTCCCTTTTCGGCAAACCGGGTGGCGATCAGTGCCGTGCAGACACACAGGATGAGCGCCCCTGCCAGAAGGACTGCCAGGAAAGCGTACCGGATCGCAGCCGGAATACGCGCTGTCACACCTGACGCGGAAAGGATACCGGCCAGGATGCAGAGCGCTCCCAGGAAAACCCAGACGAGAAAAAAGCCTGTTCCGCTGCCGATCGCGGCCACTGCAGCCCCGTACAGGATCAGCAGAACGCCTGCCGCGATCAGAATGATCTTCCATTCCATATTGTTTCACCTTATCCTTATTTCAGAACAAAGTCCGCAAGCGGACTTCAACTCCCCTGACCCTCTTCCACTCATGAGGGGAGCGCAGCAGGACTTTGCGCGGCCCTGCTCGTCCGGGGGACGAGCGTTCAGGGCGGACCGAAGCGGAGCGTAGACCGAGCACGGTCGCGAAGCGACATCTACCTCACGTGCGAGTGCGCATCCTCGCGGAGCGTTTATCGTCTAGGAATTTCGGAGAAATTTCCTAGACGATAAACACCCTGATCCGGAAAGGATCAGGGTTT
>JAGCAV010000013.1 GCA_017652545.1 Lachnospiraceae bacterium | reverse complement strand
GTTTTTCCTGATCATACACCTCCGATGAGGCCAGAAACGTAAAGCAGAGATTCCCCAGGTCCTGATAGACTGCGCCGCCGCCTGTTTTTCGCCGCGCCACATATCCGCCCTCATCTTCCAGCAAAGCAGCATGACACTCCCGGATCGTGTTCTGGTTGCGTCCGATCACGACTGTCCGGTCATTCTGCCACAGATACAGAATCACGTCACCGGGCTTAACAAGCGTCGACAGATGTTCCTCCAGCGCCAGATTGTGCCAGGGATTTGTAGATGTTGTCTTCATAAAATAACAATTCATAAAATGCCTCTTTGAAAGCATCATTTATTCAGTTAGAACAACGGACGGCATGCCCACGGGTTCATGCCGCATACCTGTCAGAAGACTATTCGCAGCATTTTCTGCCATCCGGGTCATGATGCTTCCGGTTTGTCTGACTTATTACTGCCTGCCCTCGTGCGTTTCCGGTTTCTATTCCCGGACAGGCATACGTTTCTAAGCTAAGGCAGCAGGCGCGGCGTGTGAATTCGTAAGCGAGAACATGCGCAGGAACCGAAGAGTGAGATGGCAGCCTACGCAGTCTTAGGGGGCGAAGTATGAGCGTATCGTTCGGCGAATGCTTCGCCCCCTTAGACGGAGTTGGCGGGCAGCTCACCGGAGTGAGCGCCGTTCGAGCGTCGAATATCACACCCGCGACTGCGTACACATTTTATAAAGCCATGCCGCCCGGGAATCCAACCAGAACTCACGAGAAAACCTGCTTGATTCGAAAAGGAGACAGGGACCCGTCCCTGTCTCCTCCTCATTAACGGTAAACCGTGTCAACTGCGCGATACGTCTTATACACCCTTCTTCAGTCTGCGCATAGCCTCGACCTGTGTGCAGTTGGTGACCGGTGTGTAGCCCTTGAGCGGCATGATCTTCTCGTTGATCGCATCCAGGATCCAGCTGGGCTGCGGGAAGAACTCATGGTCATACTCAAACGGCGGTGTGATCCAGTTCTGGGCACCTACGATCGCAGGCGGAGCATCCAGATAATCGAATGCCAGCTCTGTGATGTTGCGGGCGACTTCATCAAGGAAGCTGCCGCGTGTGCAGGCGTCAGAGGTAAGGACGACCTTGCCGGTCTTCTTCACGGACTCAATGATCTTGGTGTAGTCAAGCGGAACCAGTGAGCAGAGGTTGATGACCTCGGCGCTCATGCCGTATTTCTCCTTCAGTTCCTTGACAGCATCCATCGCACGGTACAGGGTTGCACCGATGGTGATGATGGTGATGTCATCGCCGGTCTGGATCACGTCAACATCGCCGAACGGGATCTCATACTCACCCTCGGGAACGCCGCCCTCGTGGAAACGCTCGCCCTGGTCATAAATACGCTGGCTCTCGAAGAAGACAACCGGGTCGGTGCCGTTCAGAGCAGCCTGCATCAGGCCTTTCGCTTCATACGGCGTAGCCGGGAAAGCAACCTTCAGGCCCGGTACATGGGCACACATCGCGGTCCAGTCCTGAGAATGCTGCGCACCGTACTTGGAGCCGACGGACACACGAAGGATCAGCGGCATCTTCAGGATGCCGGCGCTCATGGCCTGCCACTTGGACATCTGGTTGAAGATTTCATCACCGCAGCATCCGATAAAGTCACCGTACATCAACTCGATCACAGCACGGCCGCCGCACATGGTGTAGCCGACACCGGTACCGACGATCGCGGACTCGGAGATGGGTGAGTCAAACAGTCTGGAGTAGGGAATGACATCCATCAGTCCTCTGTAGACCGCGAACGCACCGCCCCAGTCACGGACATCCTCGCCGTAGGCGATGAGGGTCGGATCCTCATAGAACTTATTGATGAGCGGCTCAAAGATGGCATCACGGATGTTGTAGCGCTTCATGCCGGACACTTCCTTGCCGTCCTTGAAGTGGGTCCTGACCTTGCCTGCCAGATCCGCATAACGCTTGCAGCTTTCCTTCGGGCCGAGCACGGAGGGTTCTCTGGACGGATCCATGTTGCGGCAGGAACCGTTGTTGTACATCAGTCTCTCGATGATCGCGGGATCCTTGGAGAAATCAAGATACGGGGAAGCTTCCTTGTCTGCAGCATGGCGGCAGATGCGTGCCATACGCTCTTTGGTCTTGTCCCAGATCGCCTGAACTTCCTCTTCTGTGGCAATGCCGGCCTCTACCAGGGACTTCGGGAAGCATACGAGCGGATCCTGGGCTCTCCAGGCTTCGATCTCTTCCTTGGTTCTGTAAGCATTCTGGTCGGAGGTGGAATGGCCGAGCAGACGATAGGTCACCACATCCAGGAAGACGGGGCCTTCACCGGCTTTCACCAGCGGCATTTTCCTCTTGTAAGCATCGATGACCGCCAGCGGATTGTAACCGTCCACGCGCTCTGCATGCATCTGGTTGCCGGTCACGCCTGCGCCCATTCTGGCCAGTTCGCCGTAACCCATGGTCTCGCCGCAGGTCTGGCCGCCCATGCCGTAGCTGTTGTTGTTGATGTTGAAGATCAGCGGAAGTCCGCCCTTTCTTCCCTCTTCCCAGAGGACACGGTACTGATCCATTGTGGAGAAGCAAAGAGCCTCCCAGACCGGGCCGCGGCCCATGGAACCGTCGCCGAGATTGCAGACGACTACGCCGGGCTTGTCATTGCACTTTTTGTACAGCGCAGCACCGGTGGAAATGGTTCCGCTGCCGCCTACCAGCTCGTTGTTCGGATATACGCCGAACGGTAGGAAGAAAGCATGCATGGAGCCTACCAGGCCCTTTTGGATGCCGGTCTCTCTTTC
>JAGCAV010000144.1 GCA_017652545.1 Lachnospiraceae bacterium | reverse complement strand
GCCAAGGTTGCTGTCCGCAACATCAGAAGAGACGCCAATGATTACCTGAAGAAGCTCGGCAAGCAGGATGTATCCGAAGACGAGATCAAGGATCTGGAGGACGAGGTCCAGAAGGAGACTGACCGTCACATCAAAGACATTGATAAAGCCGTTGAAGAGAAGTCAAAGGAGATCATGACGGTCTGATCAGGCAAGAAGGGACATGTCCCGTAAAAAGTCAGTCCTGCCGGATACCCGGAAAACGGTAGCTTAAGACAGATGCCGGCGGGTAGCCAGGGGCTGGCTTTATGTTTGT
The DNA here is from genome assembly GCA_017652545.1 of Lachnospiraceae bacterium. The sequence continues at coordinate 2,835 of JAGCAV010000144.1, read as the reverse complement.
CAGGCAGAAATCATAAGACATAAATACACGGCAGGCCGGTGAAAAAGCCTGCTGTAAGGAGCCGGATATGAACATACCGCAGCATGTAGCCATTATTCTGGACGGAAACGGAAGATGGGCTAAGAGCAAGGGGATGCCCAGGAACTACGGGCATGTAAGAGGCGCAAAGAACCTGGAGGTCATCTGCGAGGATGCATGGGACATCGGAATCAAATACCTGACGGTATACCTGTTCTCCACGGAGAACTGGAAACGCTCGGAAGACGAGGTCAGCGCGCTGATGCAGCTTTTCAGGAGATATACGAAGACCTGTATCAAAACAGCGCGCGAAAACAACATGAAAGTCCGGGTGATCGGTGATCCCTCGGCTTTTGCCCCGGATCTGCAGGAGAGCCTGAACCAGCTGGTGGAAAGCTCAAAGGATAATACGGGACTGAATTTTCAGATCGCGCTCAACTACGGCAGCCGTGACGAGATCACGCGCGCCGTCAGGAAGATCGCCGGGGAATGCATGCAGGGCCTGCTGCAGGTGGAGGATGTAACAGAAGATGTGATCTCTTCACACCTGGATACGGGCGGGATCCCGGATCCGGATCTGCTCATCCGCACCAGCGGTGAGCAGCGGCTGTCCAATTACCTGATGTGGCAGCTCGCCTATACAGAGTTTTATTTCACTCAGGTACCGTGGCCGGCTTTTGACAAGGCTGAGCTGATGAAGGCAATTGAAAAATACAATGAGCGGGACCGCAGATACGGCGGCCTGAAGGAGGAGACGTGATGTTTAAGACAAGACTGATCAGCGGGATCGTTCTTGTGGCTGTCGCGCTGGTGACGATCATCATCGGGGGGCCGCTGCTTCTTGGCGTACTGCTTCTGATCTCCCTGATCGGAATGCATGAACTGTACAGGGCAGCCGGACTGGAAGGCAGTCCGCTGACGCTTCTGACAGGGGCGGGCATGCTCGGCGCCATCATTTATTATCTCGTCATGTACTTTGCCGACAGTACCTGGTATCTTCCGGTCCTGCTGGTTGATCTGATCCTTATCCTGTTTGTCTATGTGTTCGCATGGCCGAAATACAACAGTTCCCAGGTCTTTGCGGCCTGGTTCGGACTGGTCTACGCGGCAGTGATGCTGTCCTATATTTTCCAGACCAGAAGGATGACGGACGGAGCCTTTACTGTCTGGCTGATCTTTCTCTGTTCCTGGGGCTGTGACACCTGTGCCTACTGTGTCGGCATGCTGTTCGGGAAGCATAAGATGAGCCCGAAGCTGAGTCCGAAAAAGTCTGTGGAAGGGGCTGTCGGCGGTGTGGCAGGCGCCGCCCTGCTCGGACTGATCTATGCCGCTGTCGTTGGCAGATTCATGAGCACCGGTTCGGCACCGCTGTGGGAATATGCCCTGATCTGCGCCGCAGGCGCGCTGATCTCCATGGTGGGAGACCTTGCCGCATCCGCGATCAAGCGGAACGCCGGAATCAAGGATTACGGGAAGCTGATCCCGGGACATGGCGGAATACTTGACCGCTTTGACAGTGTGATCTTCACGGCGCCGGTGATCTATCTGCTGGCAAAACTGCTGATGAAGTAAAAAGGAGAGTGGATTGAAAAAAATTGCAATACTCGGCTCAACAGGATCGATCGGGACACAGACGCTTCAGGTCGTGGACCAGAACCCCGGCATGTTCGAGGTGTGTGCGCTGACCGCCGGAAGCAATACGGACCTTCTTGAAGAGCAGATCAGGAAATACCGGCCGGCCCTTGCCTGCGTCTGGGATGAAGAAAAGGCTGCGCAGTTAAGGACAAAAATCGCAGATCTGGATGTGGAAGTGGCCGCCGGCATGGACGGACTCAGGCGCGCGGCAGTCATGGAAGAGAGCGACATACTGGTGACCGCGATCGTCGGGATGATCGGTGTGCTGCCCACGATCGATGCTGTTCAGGCGGGCAAGGACATAGCGCTGGCCAACAAGGAAACGCTGGTGACGGCCGGCCATATCATCATGCCGCTCGCTGCCGAAAAAGGTGTCAGGATCCTGCCTGTGGATTCCGAGCACAGCGCGATCTTCCAGAGCCTGAACGGGGAACGCCACAATAAGATCGACAAGATCCTGCTGACCGCGTCGGGCGGTCCCTTCAGGGGCAGGACGACCGCGCAGCTGGCAGACGTCCGGGTGGAGGATGCCTTAAAGCACCCCAACTGGAGTATGGGACGGAAGATCACCATTGATTCGGCAACGCTGGTCAACAAGGGGCTGGAAGTGATCGAAGCCAGATGGCTTTTCGGTGTGGAACCGGATGACATACAGGTCGTCGTTCAGCCGCAGAGCCTGATCCATTCCATGGTCCAGTTTGAGGACGGCGCCGTGATCGCCCAGCTGGGAACGGCAGATATGAAACTGCCGATCCAGTATGCCCTGACCTGGCCGGATCGGAAACCTCTGCCCGGCAAACGCCTCGATTTTGCCGCGATCAGGGAGATCACGTTCGAGGCACCGGACACGGAAACATTCAAAGGCCTGCCGCTCGCTTACGAGGCGATCCGGCAGGGCGGTTCCATGCCGACGGTCTTTAACGCGGCAAATGAGAAAGCAGTGGCCTTGTTCCTGAACAGAAAGATCCGTTTCCTGGAGATCTATGATGTGATCACTGCCTGTATGGAAGCGCACAGGAGGATATCCGACCCGGACGTCGGACAGATCCTTGCAGCGCAGAGGGAGGCTGAAGAACTGATCGAGGGGAGATGGGGCATTTGAGCATCATTATCGGCATCATCATTTTCAGCATAATCGTCCTGTTCCATGAGTTCGGACATTTTCTGCTGGCCAAACTGAAT
>JAGCAV010000012.1 GCA_017652545.1 Lachnospiraceae bacterium | reverse complement strand
TTTCTCTCCATCACGAGCCGGATGTTCTGCCCCTTGCTCAGCTTCGTTGTCCCGAAGTCCTCCGTGTCCGTAAACAGGTCCTCTGTCCCGGTCAGGCGCATGAAATCCTGAATGTAGCCGGCCTGGCCGTTGCTTACGATAAACAGCTGATACGTTTTTTTCAGTTCGCGAAGCGAATCCTTCATTCCGGGGAATGGCTGACCGCCGTGCCTGCCGATATATCCGACGACATAGTCCCAGCATGCGTCGGAGATCGCATACCGCTGTTCGGGATCCAGCCTGCCCAGCAGAATATCCGCCAGCTGCAGCATGGTCTTGCCGCAGCTTTTCCGCATGATCTCCTCAGTGGAAGCGATACCCTGAGCCACCAGTTCAGGCTCGTTCTCCCTCATATAATCATTCCATGCTTTGCTCATGACCGCGCAGGCGTCCCAGAGCGTACCGTCAAGGTCAAATATGATTCCCTTTTTCTCTTTGTGGTCTGCCATAATCCTACCTGTCCTGCTGCATGTCCGCATGGCGCGGACAGCACAATGCATCATTCCGCCGGCATACCGGTTCATTCACTGCTTCTGAACCAGTATGTGTAGAACGGTTCGAACCCAAGAGAACAATACAGGCTCTCGGCCGGCATATTTCCCTTGACCACCTGAAGATATGCCTTTTTGGCACCGTTTTCCTTTGCCTCCCGCAGCAGGGTCGAGCAGATCTCTCTTGCGTATCCTCTCCTGCGGCATCCGGGCGATACATAGATCGCATAGATTCCCGCGTACTCCCTGTCACAGATCGCAAGGCCTGACGCAACCATGTGCCCATCGATCTCCACGCTGGCCACGATGGTCCTTTTGGGGATCGCCTTAAACATGGAAGGAACGATCCTGCGCAGAACCGGTTCGCAGGTTCCGTTCAGATGAAACACCCCCTGGATCCACTCGTCCGTGATCACCGGACTGAGGAGCACCGTCGTGTCTCCGTAGTGAACAGCGGAAGGAAGTCCCAGACGGTTTTCAAAATCATGCTCGACGGGGCCGCAGGGTTTCAGGTCGACCTTCTCCATGTCCGCCCGCATGACCTGGGTAACATGCCTGATCCTGTAATCTCTTCTCTGCAGCTCTTCATCAAAGGCCGGATCCATCAGGGGATTGATCTTAAAATTACAGGGGGTTCCGAAACCGCGATAGATCTCCTCACAGTACGCGATCTTTTCATCGATCGGAATCGTGGATGCGCCGACCTGTTCCACGCTGTTGGTCCTGTATGTGTAATTATGCGAAAAACGTATCAGCCATCCGTCATACAGTTCAATCTTGTGGGAAGGCCACGCATTGAGCGACAATTCTTCTATATAATGAATCTCCCGCCGCTCCGCTTCCTTCCCGGCGTTCAGGCTGAAAGCCCCTTTCTGACCCGTTTCCATATCCATACTAAGCTCTTCTGATCCTCTTCGCAGCCGGCATGATCGCGTGTTCCGGACAGGTCAGGATGCACAGGTGACAGCCCACGCATTTTTTCCCGTCCAGTTTTGGTCTTCTGTCCTCTCCCCAGCGGATGGCCTGATGCCCTCCGTCGTTGCAGGAGATCACGCACCGGCCGCAGCCAATGCATTTTTCCGTTTCAAACCTCGGAAACAGGATCGTATCCCGCTCCAGGGTGTCGGTCGACTCGCTGACCGTGTCCAGTGACTGTCCGATGATCTCCCGGACATTGGCAATCCCTTTCTCGGCAAGATAATACTGCAGGCCGCTTGTCAGATCCTCAATGATCCGGTATCCGTACTGCATGACGGCCGTTGTGACCTGGACAGACCCGGCACCCAGAAGCATGAACTCAAGCGCATCCTTCCAGGTCTCTATTCCGCCCATGCCGCTGATATGCATGCCTGCAAGCTTCTCGTTCTTCGCCAGCTCGGTGATAAATTTCAGCGCGATCGGCTTGACCGCGTTTCCGCTGTACCCGCCGATGGCAGACCGGCCGTGAACAGAGGGACTGGCTACAAGTGTATGTTCATTGACGCCGGTTATGCTCTTAATGGGATTGATTGCTGCCAGGCCATCGGCACCGCCGCGCAGGGCAGCCTCACCGGC
>JAGCAV010000011.1 GCA_017652545.1 Lachnospiraceae bacterium | reverse complement strand
GAGCATCAAGGACCAGATGGCCACCAAGGATGCGGATTACGCCTTTGAACACCGCAAGAGCGTGGTGCTGGTGGTTGGCGTCAACGGTGTCGGAAAGACAACGAGCGTCGGCACGCTGGCGGGCAACCTGCACGACCGGAAGCGCAAGGTCATCATGGCTGCGGCCGATACGTTCCGCGCTGCGGCTACCGAGCAGCTGACCGAGTGGGCAAAGCGTTCAGGCGTGGACATCATCACCGGCGCGGAGGGATCGGATCCCGGTGCCGTTGTTTTTGACGCCATCCAGGCGGCAAAGGCCAGGGACGCCGATGTCCTGATCGTTGATACCGCGGGAAGGCTTCACAATAAAAAGAACCTGATGAATGAACTGGGCAAGATCAACCGCATCATTGAGCGGGAGTATCCGGAGGCTTACAAGGAAACCCTTGTGGTGCTGGACGGAACAACAGGGCAGAATGCCCTTGCGCAGGCCAGGGAGTTTGAGGAGGCTACGGATATCACCGGGATCATTCTCACAAAACTGGACGGAACCGCGAAAGGCGGTATCGCAGTCGCGATCCAGTCCGAACTGGGCGTCCCGGTCAAGTATATCGGTGTGGGCGAGCAGATCGATGACCTTCAGAAATTTGATCCCAATGCGTTTGTGAACGCGCTCTTCAACATTGAAGAAGAGGAGCCGGAATACCATATGTACTGGCCGGATTAACGAAGGCAAAGCTGCCGGAGCCGGGAGTGATGTGTAAGCGGAGGGAGAACCAGTGATGGAGGATATCTTTCGCCGGACCCTGCTTTTTGATTTCTATGGGGATCTGCTGACGGAGCATCAGCGCAGCATGTATGAGGCGGTCGTCCTGAATGATACCGGATTCAGTGAAGCTGCGCAGGAAGCCGGAATCTCGCGGCAGGGTGTCCATGACATGATCCGCCGCTGCGACAGGCAGATGGAAATGTATGAAGAAAAGCTCGGCCTGATGGAAAAATTCCTGAAGATCAGAAAACTGACTGAGGAGATCGACAGCCTGGCTGCTGCCCTGCCAAAGGATCCTGCAATGAACGGACCGGCAGGAAAGGATGCGGAGAGAATCCGCAGTCTGTGCCGGGAGATCCGGGAAGAACTGTAGGGATCCCGAACGGCAGACCGGGATATTTTTTCAGGATATTTATTTAAGAAACGATAACAAAGGAGCAAAGCATTGGCTTTTGAAAATCTGACAGATAAACTGCAAAATGTGTTCAAAAACCTGAAAGGGAAGGGACGTCTTTCTGAGGAGGATGTGAAAGCTGCCCTGAAGGAAGTGAAACTGGCGCTTCTGGAAGCGGACGTAGGCTTCAAGGTCGTCCGGCAGTTTACAAAATCCGTTCAGGAGAAAGCTGTCGGCACGGATGTGCTGAACGGGCTGAACCCTGCCCAGATGGTCATCAAACTGGTCAATGATGAACTGGTGGAGCTGATGGGCGGTACCGCTGTGGACCTCCCGTTAAAGCCGGGCGGTGAAATGACCGTGATCATGATGATGGGCCTGCAGGGCGCCGGCAAGACGACCACTGCGGCTAAGCTTGCCGGGCGGATCAAAAAGCAGGGCAGAAGACCGCTCCTGGTTGCCTGCGATGTCTACAGACCTGCCGCCATCAAACAGCTGCAGGTGGTCGGAGAAAAACAGGGCGTTGAAGTATTCTCTCTCGGCGCCGATGAAAAACCGGTGGACATTGCTGCCGGTGCAATGGAATACGCAAGAAAAAACAGTTTCAACTGTGTGATCATCGATACCGCAGGCCGGCTCCATGTGGATGAGGACATGATGGCTGAGCTGGAGGAGATCCGGGAGCGGGTGCATGTGGATATCAAGCTGCTGGTCGTGGATGCCATGACCGGTCAGGATGCCGTGAATGTCGCGGAACAGTTTGAGAACCGGATCGGCATCGACGGCGTTATCATTACCAAGCTGGACGGAGATACCAGGGGCGGTGCGGCACTTTCCATTCGCGCCACCTGCGGGAAGCCGATCATGTATGCCGGAATGGGTGAGAAGCTGGATGACCTGGAACCGTTCTATCCCGACCGGATGGCTTCGAGAATCCTCGGAATGGGCGATGTGCTTTCCCTGATCGAGAAAGCGCAGGAGACCATCGATGAGGAGAAGGCCAGGGAGATGGAGGGAAAACTCCGGAAGGCCAGCTTTGGTTTCGACGACTATCTGGACAGCATGAACCAGATGAAGAAGATGGGCGGGATCTCCAGTCTGCTCTCGATGCTGCCCGGCATGGGCGGCAGTCAGATGAAGATGCTGGAGGATTCCGTTGATGAGAAGCAGATGGCCAGGACGGAGGCGATCATCCTGTCCATGACGCCTCAGGAGCGGAAGAATCCGGACATTCTGAATCTGTCCAGGAAACAGCGCATTGCACGGGGAGCCTGTGTGGATATATCTGAAGTCAACAAACTGGTAAAGCAGTTTGAACAGGCCCGCAAGATGATGAAACAGGTCGGAGGAATGATGGGAGGCAAAGGACGCCGGGGCCTTGGCGGCCTGGGCGGTCTTGGCGGCATGAAGCTTCCGTTCTGACCGGATGGCAGGATTGATATGAATACAAAAGAAAACGACTATTTCCGGATCGGGGTGATCACATCCACCCACGGATTAAAGGGAGATGTGAAGGTCTTTCCGACAACGGATGAACCCGCCCGGTTCAAAACGCTGAAGGAAGCCTATATTCTGGATGGGAACACCTATGTTCCGGTGGAGGCCGAAAAAGCCTCCTTTTTCAAACAGTTCGTGATCCTGCATTTCTCAGGGCTTGACCGTATTGAGGATGTGGAGAGACTGGTCAGGAAGGAACTGTACGTCGACCGCGAACACGCGATCCCCCTTGAGGAAGGCGAATACTACATCCGTGACCTCATCGGCCTTCGTGTGATCGATGACGACAGCAAAGATGAGCTGGGTGAACTTCGGGATGTCCTGCAGACCGGGGCCAATGATGTCTATGTGGTCAGTGACGGATCGCGGGAGATCCTGATTCCTGTTATCAGGGACTGCATCCTTGATGTTGACCTGGAAGAGGGGCTCGTCAGGGTACATCTGCTCCCCGGACTTTTGGACCTGTAGAAATGAAAGTCACAATGGAGCGACAAGATGAAATATGATGTACTGACTCTTTTTCCGGAACTTGTGGAAACCATGCTCGGCAGCAGCATCACGGGGCGGGCCATGGCAAAAGGGCTCATCACACTGGAATGCATCAATATGAGAGACTTCGCTCCGCCCGAGCGCAAGAGCCGTGTGGATGACTATCCCTTTGGCGGAGGAGCAGGCATGGTGATCCAGCCTGAACCTGTGTATGAGTCATGGCGGTTCGTGGCGGAACAAAGAGCCCGGACCGGAAAAACATCCCCGCTGCGTACGATCTACCTGACACCGCAGGGCAGGACGTTTAATCAGCAGACCGCCATTGAGCTGGCGCAGGAGGAAGAACTGTGCTTCCTGTGCGGGCATTATGAGGGGATCGATGAACGTGTGCTGGAGGAGATCGTAACGGATGAGATTTCCATCGGGGATTATGTGCTGACGGGAGGGGAACTGCCGGCAGCGGTCGTGATGGATGCGATCTCAAGGATGGTGCCCGGTGTTCTGAGCAATGAACATTCCGGAGAAGATGAGAGTTTCATGAATTCTCTCCTTGAGTATCCGCAGTATACGAGACCGGCCGTCTGGCATGACAGGGAAGTGCCGCCCATTCTGCTTTCAGGACATCATGCCAATGTGGATGCCTGGAGAAGGCTGGAATCGATCAGACGGACATTTGAAAGAAGGCCGGAACTGCTTGATCACGCCGAACTCAGCAAAAAGGAAAAGGCATTTCTGGAAACACTGAGGAATGAGGATGACAGGCCGGAATAAGATTCGTCAAGAAAAAACACTTGACAGACCGCTGCCGTTTATGTAAACTACTCCTCGGCATGTACAAAGGCCCTTCGCAGGGACCGCTGTACAGATCTTGCATTCAGCCCGCCGAAGGCGGAAAGGCTGGATTGATTTATTCGGAAAACAAGAATTACAGGAGGAAAGAAAAATGGCAGTTAAGATCAGACTCAGAAGAATGGGACAGAAGAAGGCACCTTATTACCGTGTTGTTGTTGCGGACGCAAGATCTCCCAGAGACGGACGCTTCATCGAAGAGATCGGAACATACAATCCCAATACAGACCCCAGCGAGTTCAAGATTGACGAAGAGCTCGCGAAGAAGTGGCTTGCAAACGGAGCCAAACCGACTGAAACGGTCGAAAAGCTTCTTAAGCTGGCAGGTATCGAAAAATAAAAAGAGGTGCTTATGAAAGCTATGAAAGATTTGGTTGAGGTGATCGCTAAATCGCTTGTTGAGTACCCCGAAGAGGTTCAGGTCACCGAGAGAGAAACCAGAAGAGCCATCATCGTGGAGCTCAAAGTGGCTCCCTCCGATATGGGCAAGGTTATCGGCAAGCAGGGGCGGATCGCTCAGGCCATCCGGAGCGTGGTCAAGGCCGCGGCATCCGGAGAAGACAGAAAAGTCATTGTCGATATTCTGTAAGTAAGACCAGCAGCACAAATGAGCAGGACCCTGTTCCCGGATCGTCCGGGAACAGGGTCTTTTTGTCTTATAGGAATTTTTTCTGAATTCCCTGTATGATAAACGCTTCGCGAGGGCTTTTCGGGTGGCACCGGACAGAGATTGATGGGAACCGGACGGTGTGGTAGAATAACCCCAATACCGGCTGATCCTTAATGAAGATGGGAGGTTGATCATGAATTACAGATCAGACAGGAAAGGGGAGTCTCTCTCCATACTCGGTTACGGATGTATGCGCTTTACAAGGAAAGGGGCCGGGATCGATCTTGAAAAAACGGAAGAGGAGATCCTCCGTGCGATCGATCTGGGTGTCAACTATTTTGACACGGCCTATATTTATCCGGGAAGTGAGGCGGCACTGGGTGAGATTCTTGAGAGAAACAATGTCAGGGACCGGATCAATATCGCAACCAAGCTTCCGCAGTACCTGATCCGGAACAGGTCGGCGATCGACAGGTATTTCGATGAGGAGCTTACGAGGCTTCGCACCGACCACATAGATTATTATCTGATGCATATGCTTACGGAAGTGGAATCGTGGTATAAGCTCAGAGACCTGGGGATGGAAGAGTGGATCAGGGAGCAGAAGGAAAAAGGAAGGATCCGGAACATCGGCTTTTCGTTCCACGGGAACACGGAAATGTTCCTGAAGATCCTGAATGCTTACGACTGGGATTTCTGCCAGATCCAGTATAACTACATGGATGAATACTCCCAGGCCGGAAGAAAAGGCCTGCAGGCTGCGGCCGAGAAGGGGATACCGGTTATCATCATGGAGCCGCTGCGTGGCGGAAAACTGGTGAACCTCCTTCCGGAGAAAGCCAGGACGATGATCGACAGATACGGCGAAGGCAGAACTGCCGCACAGCTTGCTTTCCGCTGGCTCTGGGACCAGCCTGAGGTGACCGTGGTCCTGTCAGGGATGAATTCCGTCAGTATGGTCGAGGAAAACTGTGCTGCAGCCTCGGAGAGTACGCCGGGCTGTCTGACACAGCGGGAAAGGAAACTCATCGAAAAGGTGAAGGAACTGATCGGAGAAAAGCTGAAGGTCGGCTGTACCGGATGCGCCTACTGCATGCCCTGTCCGAAGGGCGTGGATATCCCGACGGCTTTCCGCTGTTACAATGAAATGTATATGGAAAGCAAGGCGGTCGGAAGGCATGAGTATTTCCAGGTGGCAGGGCTTCGAAAAGACCCGGTCCTGCCGACGCAGTGCGTGGAGTGCGGCAAGTGTGAAAAGCATTGTCCGCAGCATATTGAGATCAGGAAAGAGTTGAAGAACGCGCGCAGGGCGCTGCTGCCGCCGCATTATCGGATCGCCATTGAGGTGGGACGCCGGTTTATCATGCTGGGACACCGGAAGAAAGACACGGAAAGCGCATCATAACATGGCTGTCCGGGGACAATATAGAACAGAATGGAGAGATGAAGGACAATGGATGAGGTAAACAGCTGCCCGAAGACGGATCACATCAGGCTGGCCACTGAGGAGGATATCCCCGGGATCTGCCGGATGATCAGGGAAGCGGGGGAGAGCTCCCCCTGCAGGGAATGGTTCATTCCTGACAGTGAGGAGGAGATCCGGGAGACGATTCAGGGCAAAGGCTATGTCCTGCTCCTCGAAGAGGAAGGAGAGACGGCAGGCCTGCTTGTGATGATCCGCCCGGGTGAGGACGATGTCTACACCCGCTATGTGGACGGCGCCGACGGCAGCAACACCATTCATACCGACACCTGCGTTGTTGCGCCGGCTTTTCGCGGAAGAGGCATACAGAAGCGTCTGTTTCTCGAGGCAGAGGCACGGGAACGTAAAGCGGGAACCAGGTTCCTTATGTGCACGATCCACCCGGACAATGCGGCCAGCTTAAAGAGCGCCCTGCATACCGGGTATGAGATCGCCCATACTTCCGACCGGGTCTATGAGAACGGCTATCTGCGGCATGTGATGGTAAGACGACTGGAGGCCGAATAACGTGGCAATGAATATTGTTCTTCTGGAACCGGAGATTCCTCAGAATACAGGAAACATCGGACGGACCTGCATGGTCACCGGGAGCAGGCTCCACCTGATCGAGCCGCTGGGCTTCCTGCTCACGGAAAAAAGCCTGAAGCGTGCCGGCATGGACTACTGGCATCAGCTGGATGTGACCCGGTATCTGAACTTTGATGACTTCATGGAACGCAATCCGGAAGTGCCTTTGTACTTTGCGACAACGAAAGCAAGACAGCTGTACACGGATGTCAGTTATGAGGCAGACGCGTATCTGGTATTCGGAAAAGAAAGCGCAGGCATTCCCGAAGAGATCCTGATGCAGTACCCAAAGCGGTGTGTCCGCATCCCCATGATCGGAGAATCGCGCTCACTGAATCTGAGCAATTCGGTGGCTGTTTTGCTCTATGAAGCGCTCCGCCAGCACGGATTCGAGGGAATGAAACTGCAGGGAGAACTGCACAGACACCGGTGGTGAGGCGAAGAGAAAGATAAATGAGTATCTTACGGAAAAGACAGAAGCAGAGCCTGGATGAACGGTTTGCATACCTGACACAGACGCCGATCCCGCAGCTGATCTCCACACTGGCGGTACCGACTATCATCAGTATGCTGGTGACCGGTATTTACAATTCGGCGGATACCTTCTTTGTGGGGCGGATCTCCACACAGGCGACCGCGGCTGT
>JAGCAV010000010.1 GCA_017652545.1 Lachnospiraceae bacterium | reverse complement strand
GCTCATCTTCCGCAAGGCCCTGCACGCCCAGCAGATTCAGGATCTCGGCAGGTCCGCGTCCGCCGTTAATGGCGGCCACATAGAAAAGATCGCACTGTCTGGCATACAGGTCCTGCTGCTCCTCTTCCGTCAGCTCATCAGCAGTCTTGCCCGCCAGGGTATTGAAGGTTTCGCTCTCCATGGCGAAATAGATATAGCCCATCAGATAAAGACCGGTATCCATGCGTCCATAGAGATACGGATACACAATGCCCTTTGCGTTCTCAACGTTTTCCGGAAGCGTGACCGTAAAGCCGATCTGTTCGTAGGTTGCCGTGTTGTCTTCCGCATAAACAGCGGCGGAAAAGAATGTCAGCAGTAAAACGCCCAACAGGGAAAAAAGTATTTTCTTCATTGAGGTCGCCTCCTTCCAATAAAATATGTGAAAGTATAGCAAAAAGCGAGTCTGTTGTGAAGCAGACTCGCTGGACTTGCGTCAGAAAAGCACACCCGGGCCGGGGCCGGTAAATCATATACCATACTTTACAGAGTGTTCTGTTTATAACCGCATACAAGAAACATCGGCGTAGACGCGAAATTGATCTTCTCCTGATGTGACCAGACGCGCTCCCAGATACATGGATCCGCTTCCGCCCACAGGCCGAGATTCCCAAGCACGTTCAGGTCCCATGCCGGGCGATGCACCCGGGTCAGCGGCATCTTTCTGGCGATCTCTTCCATCCGGTCAAAGCTGCTGCCGACATTGTAGTCCTCCAGACCTTCCCGTACGCTGTTTTCCCGGTCCTGCTCATAGGCTTCCCGTGCGCTGTCATCGATCAGGTATGTGTACCAGTTGGCATCGAAGACCATCATCATTCCGCCCGGTTTCAGGACCCTTGCCCAGTCCGCGTAAGCCAGTTCGGGGTTCGGCAGGTTCCATGTCAGATTGCGGGACAGGATCACGTCAAAGCGCTCATTGTCAAAATCCAGCGCCTCAGCATTCATCTCCCTGAAATCGATCAGGCTGCACAGTTCTCCCGCGTTGTGCCGCGCCTGATCAAGCATGGACGGCGTCAGGTCTACTGCCGTCACACGGTAGCCGGCCTCGGCAAGCAATATGACAAGAAACCCCGGACCGGTTCCCACCTCAAGCACATGGATCTCACCGGGTGCTCTGCCGGGAAACCGTGCGGAAATACGCTCCGTCAGCGCCTGCTTCCAGACTTCACGCTGCTGCGTCGCCAGTTCCTCCCGGTTGATCCTGGAATAGCCCGGCGCTCTCCGGGTCCAGTATGCTTTGTTTTCCAAAAAAAGGTTTGCATTCATGTCACTTCCTCGCCGTGATGCAGAAGATGGGAACGGGGTTGAAAAAGCGGTCTGTCTCCCGGTAGATCCGCTGGTATACATCCCGGTCCACATCGCAGTTCCTGAATCCCGCGTCAGCCAGCAGCGTCATATCCCACACCGGCCGCGGACGCTGGACAACGCGCAGTTCATCCTCAATATGAGCATAAGCGGCGTTCTGGGCATCCGTCAGATCCTTATGGGCATGATCTTCCGGCAGCGGGACATCGGCATGCTCATAGTGGTAGTTTCCGTCAAAGTTGATGAGAATACCGTCTTCCCGCAGAATGGCATGCCATTTCCTGTAGGCTTCGGGGAGGTCCGGCAGGAACGATGTCAGGTTCCGGGTCACGATCACATCGAAGCTCTCCGGTTCAAAAACAGGATCCTCCGCGTCCATAACAAGAAACATCGGGTCCAGATCCAGCAGCGCCGCTGTACGTTTCGCGCCTTCGATCATCTTTTCCGTCAGGTCAATGCCGGTCACCCGGTGCCCTTCCGCTGCCAGCAGAAAGCTGAAAAAGCCGGTACCGGTGCCGATGTCCAGTATATCCAGTTTTCTGTCCGCCGGAAGATACCTGTGAAATTCATCCAGCCAGCGATCGTGTTTGCTGCTTTTCAGTTCGTCCAGGCGCAGCGCTTCAAACTTCTCTTCGCGTCCCGTCCAGTAGTCTGTGATCTCCCGTTTGATGCTGTCCGCCGTTACCACCGTTCCTCTCCTCCCGTCAATCAATGTCCAGTTCCGCCGTGACCTGGTAATAGTCACAGGCATGGGCGGTATAGTTGCTCACATTCGCTTTGGAGATCATGTTCATCTCCAGGAAGGAGCAGAAAATGTATGCGTTGTCGTCCAGGATCGCCTGCTGCAGTTCAATGGCCAGCTCTCCGCGTGTATCCGGATCAAATTCGGTAGCCATCTGTTTCATCAGATCAATGACATGCTCGTTCTCGTACGCGCCGAAGTTGTAGCTCATGCCCGGCAGGCAGGAGGTGGTGAAGAAATACTGCGGATCGCCGGATGGAGCGGTTACCAGCGCAGAGGCGTAGATATCAAAGGATGTCATATCGGCAAGGAACTCACGACGGCTGGCCGTACAGTTGATATCCACTTCCATACCGATATCCTTCAGGGTCGCCTGCACGGATTCAGCCAGAAGAGGCAGTTCCTGGCGGCTTGGGTAAGTCAGCCACCGGATCACGAGCCTGGTGCCGTCCTTTTCGCGGATGCCGTCGCCGTCGCTGTCCACCCAGCCGGCTTCCTCCAGAAGCTCCTTCGCGCCTTCCGGATCATAGCCTTCCGTGGTGACATGCTCCCCGCCGAAAGTGGAGAAGCCGTCAGGGAAAGCGCCATGGCCGGGAACGCCGTGACCGTCCAGCAGTACCGCCACAAATCCTTCCTTGTCGATGCCCATGGCGATCGCCTTGCGCACGGCAGGATCCTGGATGACGGGGCTGGTCATGTTCATGGATGCGAAGAACGCGCGTGAGGTCTGGATGGCGGAGAACTGGAAATTGCCGTTCTCGAACAGCGGATAGCTCTCGTACGCCATGCCGTAGGCCGCGTCGATCTCACCGGCCTGCAGCGCCATCGCCAGCGTATTTCCGTCGGAGATGGTGCGGATGGTCAGTTCGTCCAGTTTCGGCTCACCATCCCAGTAATACTCATTGGGAACAACGGTCACATGGTCGTCAGTCACCATGTCCTTCACGGCATAGGGACCGGTGCCCACAACGATGCCCGCGTCAAAATCACTGGCGTCCACATCGATGATGCAGCCATAGGGGTCGCCCAGATAGTTCATCAGGGCAGGCAGCGGTTCGCTGGTCCTGATGGTCAGCACCTGGCCGTCAGCCTCAATGCTCTCGATCATCGTGTCGGAGGGAGCCCTGTCATGCACCGCAAGGAGGTGTTCCAGACACGCCTTGACGGCCTCGCCGTCCATGTCCCGGCCATTTGAGAATTTCACATCATCCCGCAGGGTGATGGTCCAGGTCAGGTCGCCGTCATTTTCCCAGCCGGTTGCCAGCCAGGGTTCCAGCTCCATGGTATCGGTGTAGTGAACCAGGGTCTCGCCGATTCCGTAGCGGATGCAGGCCCAGCCATTGTAGGTGCGGTGCGGATCAACAGTTTCTTCCCAGTTCTCTGAATTGAACGTCGTGTCACCGATGATCATCGTTTTGCCATCAGCGTAAGATACAAAGGTCATCAGAAAGCACAGGGTCACGATCAGGGTCAATGTTTTCTTCTTCATAGCCGGGTCTCCTCTCTTGTCATTTTCGGTTTTCTTACTACTGCTGAATAAATTCAGAAAATACTGTTGATCAGCCTCACCGTATAATCATTCTGCGGGTTCCGGATGACCTCGTCAGGTACACCCTCCTCAACGATGCCGCCTTTATACATCACCAGCACCCGGTCGCAGAACTGCTGCACCAGCGCAATATCATGGCAGATAAACAGGATCGACAGGTCCAGTTCCTGCCTCAGCTTCTCCAGCAGCGCCAGGACTTCCTTCTGGATCGTCACGTCCAGCGCAGAAGTGGCCTCATCGCAGATCAGCAGTTTCGGCCGGATGGCAATGGCCCTCGCGATCGCGGCGCGCTGGCACTGTCCGCCCGATACCTGATGGGGATAACGCTGCGCAAACGTCTCGGGGAGACCG
Source organism: Lachnospiraceae bacterium (assembly GCA_017652545.1). The sequence goes on along the minus strand of JAGCAV010000010.1, from coordinate 11,811 downwards.
CATTGCCGCAAAAGCTGTGCCACGCGCTCCCTCACCTGCGCCTTTCCAAGCCCGCTGTTCCTCAGGCTCTCGCCGATGCCATCCCCCAGCGTGCGCCTGGGATCGAAAGACTCCGCGGGCGTCTGGAACACCATCTGCATCTTCTGATACGCTCCCTTCAGCTCTCTGCCTTTCAGGCGCGTGATGTCCTGCGCATCCAGAATGATGCTTCCCTCCGTGGGGTCGATCAGCCGTGTCACCATGTTGGCAACCGTGCTCTTGCCGCTGCCGCTCTCACCGATGATGCCGAGACACTCACCCGACTGCAGTTCAAAGCTGATATGATCCACCGCCGTGAAATCAGGCTGCCCCTTGCGGGTAAATACCCTGGTGAGATTGTCAACCTTCAAAATCGGTTCCACGACGCATCACCTCCGCAGTCTCGGCACAGCTGCCATCAGGGTCCGGGTATACTCATGCTGCGGTTCTTCCAGCACCTGCTTTGTCCTGCCGTACTCGACCATCTTCCCGTCCTTCATCACCAGTACATGATCCGCCATCGCGCCGAGCACGCCGATGTTGTGGGTAACGATCACGATCGCCGTTCCGAAGGTCCTGCGCACCAGCAGCATCTCTTCGACGACCTGCCTCTGAACGCTTACATCCAGGGCAGATGTGGGCTCATCCGCCAGCAGTATTTTCGGATTGAGCAGCATCGCCGCCGCGATGCCCACCCGCTGCTGCATACCGCCCGACAGTTCAAAGGGATAGGCGTCCAGTATGCGCCGGGCGTTCTCAAACCCGATCTTTCCAAGGAGTTCCGTCGCGCGATGTGTAAACGTCTCCCTGTCCACCGCCTCGTGCTCGGTCATGCTCTCGTACAGCTGTGCGCCTACGGTGCGGATCGGACAGAACGACGATCCGGCGGACTGAAAGATCATACCCAGCTCCGGGCCGTTCAGCTTCCTGATCTGTGCCGGTGTAAGGTCCGGCAGATCCTTGTCCTTATAATAGATGTCGCCTCTTGTCACCTGCCCGGAGGGACCCAGCAGTCCCATCGCCGCCCTGATGACCGTGGATTTTCCGCTGCCACTCTCACCTGCGATTCCCAGGATCTCTCCCTCATCCAGTGTAAAACTGACATCCGAGACCACCACTTTACCGTTATAGGCGATATCCACATGTTCATATCTCAATATCTCAGCCATATCAGCGCCCCCTCGCTTTCGGATCAGCATAATCCCGAACGGTATCGCCGAGCAGGTTGAAGATCATCACCGACACAAAGATCGCCAGCCCGGGCGCGAACGTGATCCAGGGCACTGTGGTCATCAGCGCACGGTTCTCGCTCATCATGCTTCCCCATTCTGCGATCGGCGGTTTCGCGCCGAGTCCGAGGAAGGAAAGGCCGGCCAGCTCCATCATCATCGTTCCGATGTCAAGCATGGATGTAACCAGGACCGGCCCGATGATATTCGGCAGAATGTGCTTTGCCAGAATCTTTACCGTGCCGCTGCCGGCCAGTTTCGCGGCACGAAGATAGGGGGTCTCCTTCTGCGCCAGCGTCTGACTGCGTGCGATCCTGGCATATTTGGGCCAGCTGATGGCAGCCAGCGCGAAAATGGCATTGTGCAGACCGCCGCCCAGAACGCCCGCCACGGCCAGCGCAAACACAAGCCCGGGAAAAGCCAGGAACATATCGGAGATGCGCATCAGCACGGTATCGGTTTTTCCGCCGTGCCAGCCGCAGAAAACGCCGATGATCGTTCCGACGGCCGTGATGACCGCCACAAGCAGAAGCGTGGAAAAGATGCTGGTCCGGCTGCCTGCGATCACGCGCGAGAGCATGTCCCGCCCATAGCGGTCCGTACCGAAGATATGCAGGGCGGAAGGCGGTGCCTTGGCGTTGGACAGATCCTGCAGGTAGGGATCATAGGGCGTCAGATACGCGGAAAACAGCGAGCACAGGATCAGCAGAACAGCCAGTGTGCCGAAAATGATCAGACGGGTTTCGACATGATTCTTCCTGATCCTGGGGGGGCGAATGGTGGGCTGCTTCGTCATTCCCCGGTCACCCCCAATCGGATGCGCGGATCAAGCGCATGGTACAGAAGATCCGTAACCAGGTTGACCAGCACGTAGATGACCGCCATCCAGACAACATACGCCTGAATCAGCGGATAATCACGCATGGTGATGGCATCCACAGCCAGTTTGCCGACGCCGTCCCACATGAAGATGGATTCAATGATGGCCGTTCCGCCAAGCAGGCTGCCGATGGACAGTGCCAGCAGCGTTACGATCGTCAGCATGGATGACCTGAGCACGCTCCGCCACAGAATGATTCTCTGTCGCACGCCACGTGCATGTGCCCCGTTCACATATTCCTTGTGCAGCTCCTCCAGCACGGTTGCCCGTACCTGCCGCATATACTTGGCGGACATCGCGATCGCCAGTGTCAGGGTGGGCATCATGGCACTCCGGACGGATATTCCGCTGGAGATGACCGGCAGCAGATCCAGTTTGATCGCCAGCAGCTGCATCAGCAGAAGCGCCACGAAAAAATTGGGGAGTGAGTTGCCAATAAAACTCAGGACCCGCAGGCAGTAGTCGATCACCCTGTCGTGCTTTACAGCCGCCAGCACGCCCAGCGGTATGGATATGATGATGGTCAGAATGATGGACATGGCGGTCAGCAGGAGTGTGGCCGGGAGCTTCGAAGCGAAAGTCCGGAACACATCCCGCCCCGAGACATAGCTGACACCCATATCCCCCCGCAGCATGCCGCCCAGCCATGCAAAGTACTGCGTGACAAACGGCTTGTCCAGGCCAAGTTCAGCCCGCTTTGAATCGATAATTTCCTGGGATACCGCACCTTTGTTTGCGTACATCTCCGTCACAGCGTCGCTTCCCGCCACCCGCATCATGGCAAAGGACAGGAACGTTATGCCGATCAGTATCGGTATCAGCTGCAGCAATCGTCTGAGAGCATATCTGCGCATGCGGGTTCCCCTCCTTTCCCGGTGCATTCCCCGAAGGATGTCATAAAAACTGACATCATCATTTTATTTGCAAAAAAAAAGCTCCACAACCCCGGGTGGGGGATTGTGGAGCAGATTTCTTTTGTGGAATGTGATCAGATCAGAAGGCCTTTTGATCTGACATCATCAGATCCCGTCCACGGCATTCTGCCCTGCCACATAGCCATAGTACACGGCCATTGCGTGGGAGACGCCCTTCAGGGTGATGGGATACTCATGGGCAAAACGGCTGCCCTGCACATTTCCGGCAACATAGAGGCCCGGAATGATGTTGCGGTCCGCGTCGAAGGTATGGCAGTCTTCATCGGACTCCAGGCCTCCGCAGATGACCAGAAGCAGCGCGCATACGAACTGGTCCGCATAGAACGGTCCGTTCTCCAGCGGCCACATGCGGGTTGCCACCTTGCCGAAGTCTTCATCCACGCCCTTTCTTGCAAGCTCATTGTAACGCTCGATGGAGGCCAGCGCCGTCTTCTGTGCCTTCTCATCATCCGGATACATCTGGGCAACCAGTTCCTCCAGGGTATCGGCCTTGATGGCACGGCCATCCTCAACGGCGGCATCCAGCTGGTACCAGCTCTTGTAGTTGCGGTTGGTCTGGTTATTCTTCGGGCCTTCCTCAGGGCTTGCATAGTCCTCGAAATAGCAGGCTACACCGTGCGCAGCCGGGAAGTAGGGCAGCTGCTCCGGCCAGTTGCTGTCGAAGATCTGCCAGGTCATTCTGCCCTTCTGCAGCTCGATCTGGTTCTCAACCTGCTGACCCGGAAGGTCTTCATTCATAAAGCGTTTGCCGTTCATGTCCAGATTCAGGTAACCGGAGATACCCATTACGCCAACGCCCGCGGAGTCAGCACCACCGCCCATATGATGGATCATCGGCGCATGATCATGCTGAACGGCAGCGCCTGCCCACATGCCAAGCTTGATGCCGTCACCGGTGTTGGTCATCTTTCCTTCCACATCCACGCTGGTGAAGAGCCTCATGATCCCGTTATCAATGACATCCGGGCAGAAATGCTGGACCATGGCGTCATTCTGGGAATAATCGCCGGTCGCGAGGATAACGCCCTTGCTGGCCTTTACGAGGATATACTTGCCGGTTTCCGCGTTGCGCAGATAGGCGCCTGTGCAGCGGCCGTCTTCCATGATGAGCTTCTCGGCAAAGCAGCCGTAACGCTCTTCCACATTACCCGTTGAGACCGCGTATTCCATATTGATCAGCAGGTTGTTCGTCTGATCCGGCAGGAATTCCACAGAGGTCGGATAGCACGGGAACTCTTCCTGTCTCCAGTCATAAGGCTCCGGAAGCGGATGGAAAAGAGGAACCAGGCAGTTTGTCGCGCTTTCATCCGGGATATCTGAACGGCTCTCTTCCGCGATGAACAGATCCTTGTTCGGCTCGATCCACCAGTCGAAATTCTCACCGCTGTGATATGCCCATTTGGACATGATGGCTCTCTTGCACTTGTAGCTGGACTCCATCATGTGGAAGTTGATCATATCTTCGATATCTTCATTTGTAAATATATCCCTTCCCCACCTGGCCTGGGTCTTTCCGTTGATGACGGCGTATTCGCCGGAACGGCACTGCGGGCCTGAAGCCTTGTCACAGGCTACGACCTTTGCGCCTCTTTCAGCCGCGGAACGGACTGCTGCCACACCGGCAACACCGCAGCCGATAACCAGCACTTCCGTCTCGAGCTCTTCTTCCACATCCGCATCTGAGATCTCTGGAGCGGTTCCGAGCCAGTCTTCCTCAGCCGCTTCGGGAGCTTCCTGCGCACCTGCAGCGGCAGGCGCGGCGCCCTGTGCCTGTGCAATACAGTCATTGGCAGCGGTCTTCACCGCATTGCTGGTGATGGATGCGCCGGAAACGGCATCGACATCGCCTGACTGTGCTGCCAGAATCGCTTCTTTCATGGTGTCGCCGATCTCTGCGCCAATTCCCTGCGTCTCACCGGAGACATCGATCACCACATCCGTGATGCTGGTCTCATCAAAAGTCATGGTGACGGTTACTTCACTCTCCAGTCCCTGTGCCGTTGCGGTATAGGTGCCGGGCGTATATTTCCCTTTCTCCTCCTCCGCAAAGGCGACAGCCCCGGGTCCCAGCACACCGGCAGCAGCAATGCTGAGCACACCGGCCGCGGTTCCCTTCAGAAAATCTTTTCTGCTGATCATTTTTGCCATACCAAATCCTCCTTTTATGATATCTGATATTTTATGAATGACACACTCACACTTCCCTGCCTTCCTCAGGCGGGATATTCCCGAAGTTTTTCATCATTGTATCAGGCATCGGAGTTTTGGGCAATATGATTATATTTTTTACTTTTATTCGTTACTATTTGTGCAATATAAACATGCATATCAATATTTTATAATGAACATATATCACACACCATAATGTATTCTTCCGCGTTTTCACAGACGGTCCTGAACCCGGCCTTCTCATACATCTTCACAGCGTAATTGGCTTTCTGCACCGCCAGCGATGCCCTTTTATACCCCTGCTGTTTCAGCCGTTCGAGCATCCTCTGCATGAGCCGGGTTCCTATGCCCTGTCCCCGGTATTCTTTATACAGTGAAATCGCAAATGACGGTGTGTCATCATCCACATGGCCGTAATCATTCATGATGCGGGTCCAGACAGCGCCGACGATTTTGCCGCCGGCCTCTGCCACCAGGCAGTTGTCGCCTTTCCCGCTTCCAAAGCCATCGGTATACACACGCAGTTCCGGCTTCTCAACAATGTCCCGGGGCGGCGGCTCCGTACCCTCAGGGACAAAAATCGCCTCATACAGGAATGCCTTCAGCAGATCCGTCTCATTCTCCCGAAGGTCCCGGATCATATATTCCTCATGCCTGTCACCTGTCATGTGGCTGATCGCAAGGATCGCGATCAGTTCTTCCCCATCCATTTCACCGGTTTCAGTATCTCCCATATGTTTTTTCCTGTGACCTTCTCTAATCTGATCATAAATCTGTATCATCCTTCTGAGTATCCTTTTAGCCTTCCCCTATCTCCTTTTTTGCCAGCCAGCCCCGGAAGAGTCCTCCCTCAAACAGAGAAATGATGACAAAGAAGATATCCGCAAACAGAATGAAAACAAATGAAGGGAGCAGGATGCGGGTATATTTCCTGCCGCTGAAAGTCTTTTTGTTGATAAAATGCCCCATGCGGGCAAGGTAAAACAGTACGCCCAGATTGAAGAACAGAAGAAGCGCCGCATTCTCTCCAAAACTGATCCAGGCCTCCTTCGGGAAGAAGTCGCCTTTATTCACCGCGCTGAGCACGGTATTCAGCAGCAGTAAACCGATATCCACCACAAACAGGATCCGGGTCACATTCAGCATCACACCGCCGCCGATCCCGACGCCGCCGCCCCAGGCAAGTCCCGCCCGGTTGCAGAAATGTTCAAAATTCCGCATCAGGGGTTCGTTCTGCTTTCCTTCGATAAAACCGTTGTTGGCAACGCAGTAAATGCCCGGATGCAGGTCATTTTCCCTGCAGAACACTTCCATTTTCTCCAGGAACCGAAGCACATGGGAGGGAATGCTGTCCACATAACGCGGCAGCCCAAACACCACGGCCTGCGCGTCCCTGATCTGATCCAGGATCGGTTCATGATCCGCCGGTGTGCGCAGCTTCAGGGTGACCTTTGTTCCCCGCACGAACAGGCGCTGCAAAGTCAGGAAATACGCCGATGCACAGAATCGTTTTTTCGGGCTGCAGTTGATGAATACCGTTTTCATAGTTGTCCCTCCAGCTGTTCAAGATCATTCAAAAACACAACTTCAGACCGTTCAAACCCGTCATTGAGCGCGTTTCGCTCCGCCAGACAGCGGAAGGTATCTTTTTCCGCTTCGGTGATCTCACCGTAGACGATCACTTTCCAGAGATCGTGCTTTCCATACCTCAGTGTATGGTGCATCTGCCTGCCGCGGTACGTGCTGAGCGGCGTTGATGTGCCGATCGAGCGGTCCAGCACATTTTTGATATCCGCGCTGTAGCCCCCGTACAGATTCTTTGTTATGACCACCAGCTCGTCTGCCCGGCCGATGATCCTGCAGACCTGCTGCAGCTTGTCCTTCATCCCGCACTCCGCAGGATGCTTTGTCCAGCAGCCGAAGCATCCCTGACAGGGTGCGTATTTTCCGTCCGCGGATATCACCCGGTCACATCCGGCTGTGAGCATTTTGTCATATTGGCTGTCCAGATCATGCACGATCACTCTCATTGTCATTTCCCCCTTCCGTCAGCACTTTCTGTATTCTGCCGCCTTCGCTGTCTTCGCTGTTTTCGCTGTCTTCACTGTCCTTACTGTCTTCGCTGCCTTTGCTGCAGGTATCCGTCCCGCGCTGAAGGCTCAATCCTCCAAGCTCCCGGATACAATAATCGCACCATGCGCGCTGCATCTTTTCATACATCCGTCCGAATTCGATGGTGAGTTTCCAGTAGACCGCTTTTTCCGGATGGTCTACGATCTGCCGGTACATGTCAGCGCTTGCAGACACCTGCTTCCCCTCATCCGGAAAAACGGACGCTTCCCGAAAGGCCTTAAAAAAAGCGATGCTTTCTTCCACCGGCAGCTCGCCCATAAAGAAAACCTTCATCAGAAACGGGTTCCGGAAGCCTGCAGGCAGATTGCTGTCCCGAAGCCATCGCATCAGCTCGTCGTGCCCGGCCGGGGTGATGGAAAACACGTTCTTGTCCGGTTTTCCGGTCTGCGACACATGGGTCTGACTGATCCACCCGGATTTTTCCATTGTCTGCAGTTCCCGGTAAATCTGACTGGTCTGCGCCGTCCAGAAATGATTCAGGGAATCCCTGAATACAGTCATGATCTCATAGCCGGTCTTGTCGCCATTGCTGATCAGACCCAGGATACCATGTTTGAGCATAATAACCCTCCTGTATATTCCACTCGTGGAATAAATTATAGTTCCACTTGTGGAATATGTCAATTTGAGAGTTTCAGCTGAATGGTACAGGAAATACCCCCAAGCAGGTCTTGTATTTCAAAGTCCTGCCTGGGGGCAGTATGTCACGTTTCACGGCAGCTTTTTTGTGCCCTGCTTACCCGGCTTCAGCCTCAGACAAGCCGGAATTATTTATATCAGTCCTTCCAGGTATTCTGCCAGTCTTTCGTTTCCATTTTCAGCCTGTATTTCTGAGCTGATCTGTTTCGCTTTTGACTGTACCTCTTGTACATTCATCTGAATAAAAGCATTAGCCAGATCATCAGAAGAAAGTGTCTTCTCTCTCAATGGTTTGAGCCCATACCCCAGTTTATATAATCGCTCAGCCCAAAAAGGCTGATCCACCGAAAACGGAATGATCTGCTGAGGTATACCTGCCTTCAATGCCGCAGCCATCGTTCCCACGCCGCCGTGATGAACCACTCCTTTTGCCCGGGGAAACAAAAGTGAATGGGGTGCCGACTTAATGAACAGGCCTGTTTTGCTGTTTTGTCCGGAAATTCCACTGTTCCCGGTCAGAACGATAACCCTTTCATTTGTTTTCTCAAGAGCCTGAGACAATTTTCCCATGAATCTCTCAGGATCGGAGAGCGGCATACTGCTGAAAGATACAACGACAGGCTTTTCTCCTGCATTTATAAAGTCTGTTATTTCATCGGGCAGCTTTTCATCCGTCTCCAAAAACAGAAATCCGGGCAGAAACACTTGTCCGTCCCAGCTCCTGACATCAGGAAACAGCAGCGAGCTTATCGGGTAAACGATGGGAATATGATCTGTCCCATCCGTATAGGTGTATATACCGGCCCGACGTTTCCTGATTCCCAGTGTCTTCTCACGAAAATCATTGATCTCTTTTATCTGTGCTGCTTCTGCTTTCTCATTCACTTTATATGTCAGCCGGTTTAACACCGGGCCAAGGTTTTTATGGGTAACCGCAAGATTGGCGAATTCACGGACCGGAAAAGTAATGGGAACAGGGGGCATACTTACACAGGGTATCCCAAGACTTAATGCCATATCCACCGCACCCAATGCTTTTGGATGGTACACGATCATATCTGCACCCTTAGCCGCATTGTAGAAATCATCCAGCGTTTTCCGAAAGGCCGGATTGATGATTTCTTTGGAATAGCGAAGCGCCAGCCGCATATTTCTCACAGGATGCTCCAAAATGGCTTTTCCCTCCGGCGTTTCTGCAACCGCCATCAAATCGCTGGCAGTCTCCTTAAACTCAACCCCGTTTTCTTCTACGAATTGCCGGAAGCTTCCCCCGGTGCAAACCACAGCGGAATGCCCCCGTCTGACCAATTCCTTACCCAGCGATACATAAGGCTGCACATCTCCGCGAGAGCCCAGCGTCATAATACAAACGCGCATTTTTCTCCCTGCCCCTGATATTTCTTCATCCAATACGGGTTTCCACGTCATATTATGCAGATCACTGCAGCGCCTTGTCATAAAAGCTCAAAAACTTCTCAAACAGATCTTTATCCAAACGATTGCTCCATCTGGCGTGATCAAGGTTCTCCGTGATGTAATTTGCTTTATCTTCTATGAAGCGGTCTTTGTTTTCCTCAGATTTGTAATCATAATCAAGTGTCTTAAGCCACTGATCAAATCCGGCATTGAATTCGTCTTTATACGTATCATTTGGATCATTAAGGATATTGCTGTGTCCTCTGTCCTCAAATCTGATGAAGGTGAAACGGGCATCATCCTTATATTTTTCATAATACTGATCGTACCCGTATTCTATTCCTATCACATCATCATCTGCACTGTGAACGATCATCACGGATGCGTCTGTAGACTGAAACCCATCCATGGCGGTATTTGACGCATATTTGCCATACTTAAACAGTTCATAAATCCTGACAAAAGGTGTCATTGCATAAATGACATTACCGGCCTGTGATTTTCCACCTGCCTCAAACATGTCTGAGGACCGGTTAAAACCCGAACACTCAATAACTGCCCTGACCTCAGGGTGATAGGTCAAAACACTGCATGCGCTATACGCTCCCCAGCTGTGTCCGAAGAGAACGATCGGGAGATCGGGGATATCCTCATTCGCTTCAACAAAAGAAATGGCGTACTCAAGATCTATCACGCCCTGGGGAACACCACCTGCACCGTCTCCCTCGCTTTTATCCGTTCCTGTGGCATCGTAAGCAAAAACATAATAGCCGTTCCGTGCAAAATAATCTGCACAATCCATGTAGGAATTGTGGCCACCATCACCAAATCCATGAGCAATCACCACTATCCCATGCTGATCCTCACCCATACTGTACAAATAGCCGGCAAGCCTCCCGATCATCGGTTTGTCGCCGGTGACCGGGAGCACTTTTGTCTTGCGTACTCTGTCGGCTTATTTCTTCTTTACCGGATAGCAGATCTCCGTCACAAACTCGTCCGGGTTCTGTGTTTCGTGCGGGCTGACATGGTAGATGTTGAACATCGGCTCAGCAGGTTCATACCCGTTCGCCTCCATCCAGGCAATGACAGCAGCGTAAACATCCGTGATTTGGGTATAGCTTCCCTGATAGGTACAGCTGGCGACCGTTACCTCCGGAAGTGTACGGAACTTCACATGCTCTGTGTCGGGGTAACTGCCCTTCACAGTCTTCCATGCCATCATCTCAACATTTTCTTCCTTGTACTCCCCATCGAGGTAGGTTACAGCACAAAGGCAGGGGTCATCCTCCACGAGGTTCATCCGACAGGTTTCTTCTGTCAGCTTTCCCCATATCATCCCTTCATCCTCATAGCGGGGAATTGTCATCTGAATGGTTGCAGCATAGCGTTCGGGAATAGTCTTCAGAGTTACATTATAGCTCATGTCTTCTTCCTTTCTCAGCCTTTTCCGGGCTGCGTCCAGAAGCCTCAATCTGTGCGCCGTATCCTGAGAGATATCTTCCAGTTCTTTCTGTCGGACAGAAAAGAACCGCTCCAATTGTTCCCGTTCATCATAAACCTCAAGGATCCTGATGATATCGGCAAGAGAAAACCCCATATCCTTCAAGGCAACAATGCGGCCTGCCGTCGGCAGTTGATCCTCTCTGTAATACCGATAGTCAGTGAAGCGATCGATTTCAGCGGGCTTCAAGAGACCAATCTCATCATAGTGGCGGAGCATTCTGATGCTGATTCTGGACAGCTTTGAAAATTCTCCGATTTTCAGCATGGCGGTACCTCCTGTTGCTGATTTTTGAGCTCAGGTAGATGATAATGCCTACCACAATGTGAGAGTCAAGAGGCTTTTCATGTTTTTATACATCATTCGATAGGCGGGAAATGCCTCTGAACCATCCCTATACAGGAACGTCACGATCTGTGCCCTTATACAAGGATCATCTGGTGCGAACGAGGTCTTGCTCTTCCCTGTGGTCATTTCTCCGGCCTGCCGCTTTCCTCTTGCATAATTAATAAAAGATGGGAGGGAGTGTGTGATAGTAGAATCAGGATGCCAGATTGACCCACAAAGCGGGGCGAACCGCATTGTTGTCGTTGTCGATAAAGTCGCCATCAGGGTCAACACCTCCGGCGGAATTGATACACACGGCGCTATCACTATCATCGCCAGGCGTCCGCAGCCACCAATAGCAAGTAGGATTTCCTTCCGCATCGTGATAAACGTTGGAGTCATATGCTCCATGTGCCTTTGCATAGGCAGTTGGTGATGTGATGAGATTCTTTGATCCACCTTCAGAAAAATACCAAAGAAGATCCGTACCATCATGAATATATCCATCATAATCGGTCCACGTATCGGACAGATCAAAATACTGCTGCACTTCCTGCATGC
>JAGCAV010000143.1 GCA_017652545.1 Lachnospiraceae bacterium | reverse complement strand
GTTCTCCTCATTCACCGGCTTAAGGTTTGATGCCGGCTGCTGGCATAACGGACATTTCTCCAGATCCTGAAAGGGTCTTCCTTCCTTTTCCTCATCGTAAACATAACCGCAGATCTGACATACGTATTTCATAAAACCTCCCGTACTTCATCTGAAGCCTGTAATCAAAAGGACCTGCTGCTTCCTGCCTATCCTACCATATTTCCGACGATTCCAACAGATGTTTCGTGTCAGTTTACATGCTGCAGCACAAAGAGCCCTTTATCGTGACAGCTGACGCGATAAAGGGCTCCTTTTTTCCTGATCCGGAGGTCATTCCGGAAGTCTGATGGTTATGTTGTCGAATTCGGCGCCGCACCCAAGGGCGAACAAGCCTATGTGCGCCCCGCCTGTTGAGTGCATGATGCGGGAACTGAGCGCTTTCGTATCGTCGATATAAAGGACAACGATCTCATTTTCACAGACCAGCTTCACATGCCAGGTCCCGCCGGAGGAAAAATCGAACCGGGTAATCGCCTGCGGGTCAAATCTGGAGACCAGCGGGATCTCATAGCCTTCATAATGGATCACGCCTCTTGCCGCGTCCAGGCAGAGGGCCGTATAGGTCTCATTCTCTTCGCTTCCGCCAAACGCAAAGCCGGCGCACCCGTCGGGATCGAGGGTGACATCACATTCCAGCATCATCTCCGGTGCCCGGGTCCCCAGATCAGCCAGGGCGTAAGCGCCTTCACCGGCAGTCAGTGTAACACAATGACCGTCAATGCTGACGCTCTCTTCCTTTTCAACAGCCCGGAAGGGTGCCTCTGCCGTGAAATATTCGCCGAAAAGCTCCGGCGCTTTGACCCCCAGCGTTCCGTCTTCATGTCGGACCAGCTGATGGTTCATAACATTTCCTGCCCACTGATATATGCCGGAATCCTCAGCAACGCCGGCTCGCCCGATCCATCCGCACAGGTATGTTTCTCCATCCATCTGCGCGGCCTTGGCGGCATAGAATACAAAGCCGTAGCCATCCACCAGCCCTTTTCCGTCAAGGATGTTGTCATCGGGAGCTGTAAACGGGCCGTTCATGGTTTCTCCGATCGCATAGTAGGTGACGCAGTCCCAGCTGTAAGTAAGATACCAGGTGTCATCTATGCAGAAGAGATCCGGGCACTCCAGCATATACTGGGCTTTTGGTGCATGGAAGGGGCCACAGAAGGTCCAGTTTTTCAGATCAGGAGACGTGTATTTTGCAACAACACCGCCCAGCTCATCCTCCCTGGCCGCAATCAGGAGCCAGTAGCACTGCTCTTCCTCCATCCAGAACACTTCGGGATCACGGAAATCATCCTTGGAATAATGTTCCGGCGCGAAGAAAGTATCCTCCGGCTGTTTGGTCCAGGTCTCCCGGTCTTCGCTGACTGCGTGCATGACGCACTCCTTTCCCTTTCCGCCGTTTCCGGTATCATTATGACCGGTATAGAAAAGATGGAAGAGTCCGTCCTGATCCTGCACGACGCTGCCGGTCCCGATCGCCGGATCAGGGTCTGACATGAGACCGAAATCCAGCACCTTCCCGTGATCTTCATATCCGCTCAGGTCGGAAGTACTGTATTTATAGACCGGATGATATCCCTGCCCGTTATGGTCCGTATCATACAGGTAATACAGCTCCAGGGTCCCGTTTTCTGTCACGAAAGGCATGGTATCTCCCACATAGCCGCCTTCCGGCGCCGGGTAAAGCTGATACGCGACAGGCTCATAGGGCTGATCCGGGAGGGGCCCGGAAGCTTCTGCAAAAACACTGCAGGGCTGCCAGAGCAGGGTCATCGCCAGAAATAATACCAGGTACATTTGTCTTCTTCGCATGCCAGTCACACCTTCCATTCATATGCGATCCACGTTATTTTCGACAAATAACGCCCAGACTTTTACGTTTGCACATTAATAATAGCTACATTTTATCATTTGTGCAATACATGTACCGAATTATTTTACGTTTGCCCTGTACGTCCTGCGAAGTTCGTCCGTACTTCCTGCACAGACGAACTCAGACGGTTCCGCCGGCGATCCGGCGGACCGCCTCAGCCGCAGCATCGACATCACTCTGCGTATTAAAATATCCGAAGCTGAAGCGCACCGCCCCCTGCTCCCCGGTACCCAGCGCCTCATGCATCAGAGGCGCGCAGTGTGCGCCGGCTCTGACGGCGATGTCGTATGTAAAGGCCAGTTCATCACAGACAAGCGCAGAATCCAGATCCGAGATATTGAGCGTTACGATC
>JAGCAV010000142.1 GCA_017652545.1 Lachnospiraceae bacterium | reverse complement strand
CTATGATCTGAGTGTAGACAACCACGATTACGGCCATGCCAACACGCTCGGCGCCGTGAAGATAACAGACTGGATCGGACAGCTGCTGACTGAGCGCTACGGTCTGGAAAGCACTGAGGATGAGCAATGGGCGCGAACAGCTGATGATGTGGCGCATATTATGGCAAACTGTGCCATAAAAAGGATCAGGTCCGGCAGCGACGCAGCTGTGTATCTTTCCTCCTTGATGAAAGGAAGCCATGCGCTGCTGTTCGCAGGAGATCAGACAGACAGCTCGCCGTTCCCGGATAACACAGCAAAGGCCCTTCAGGACCTGGGAGTCGATCCTGCCTGGCACGCTGACGGAAGGTCCTTTACGGCTCTGATCAGGACCGGGGCCGAAGGGACCGTAAGATGTGATCAGCAGTCAGGAGACGCTGCCATGAGCGGGACGATGGCCGGCGGCCGCTTTTCCTTTCAGCGGGAGGGAAGAGGATCCGGCGATTCGGGCTCCGGCAGTATTCTCATAAACGGGAAAAGCCAGACGGATAAGAAGGCGCATGGAATCAAACTGGCTGTTTTTGATGAAAAGTTCCGGATCCTTGTGGATTCCGTCTGTATCTGTAAGGACGGAACGATCCTGCGGCAGGATTGAGGAAGCTGATGGTGGAATATGAACAGAAATCGCGCTGATGAATATGACAGAGGACAGGTTTCCTTCCGGATGATCATGCTGCTTACCCTTGCGATAGCGGCTCTGTTTCTGATCTTCTGTTTTCCGACCTTTGAAACAAGTGATGATGCCACCATCATACGGATGGTGGACGGTTCAAGAGGCAGCACTGACCCGCACCTGATCTATCAGAATGTCATCCTGGGCTGCTTCTATATTCTTTTATACAAATTGCCTCTCAGGCTCCCCTGGTATTCCCTGGTACAGATCCTGATGATCCTGATCAGCATGGGCGTACTTGCCTGGTGCACCGTTTTGCTTCTCGGGAGAAAAAAAGGAATCATCATGGCAGTCATGACGGATCTGTTCCTTGGATATGAATGCATCGTTCAGATCCAGTATACAAAAACAGCTGGGCTTGCAGCCTGCGCGGGCATGCTGCTGATCCTGTGCTGCGGATGGTTTATGGACAGGGCGGATCGTCGGAGGAAAGCCTTCCTGTACGGCTCGGGAATCTGCCTGATCGCTTACGGATCCATGCTGCGCTTTGCACAGGCGGCTGTCTGTGTTGCGCTGATGACCGGCGGGGTACTTTACCTGCTGCTCCGTCTGGCCCTGGAAGAAAGCATGAACAGCGGGCACAGGCGTCAGGGCATACGGCACCGGAACAGGATCCTGAAGCTGGCAGCTGTTTTTCTTGCGGCCCTGGTCATTGTTCTTTTATGCTTCGGAATTGACAGTATTTCATACAGGTATGGAAGGCTTTCCGGGTTTAAGCGGTTTGACGCCGCGCGCATAGAACTTCTCGATCACGGTATGCCGTCTTATGATGAGAACGCAGAAGAACTGAAGGCGATGGGAATCCGCAGAAGCGCATACAGGCTTCTGAAAGGATGGACCTTTGCCGATCCGGACGTGTTTACAGCCGAGGTCCTGGAACAGATCGGTTCTCTTAAGGAACCGGTGGATTACCTGAACCGGGATCAGATACGCGGTTTCTTCTCAGAAGTCCCGGCAGGCATGCTCGGGCGGCGATTCTTTTATTTCTTCCTTGCAGCTGTGCTCATATGGATATTTGCCGGCAGGCATGACTGGAAGGATCTGCTGTGCGCCCTGTACAGCGCTGCGGCATTTGCGGCCATGTATTATTACCTGTACTGTCATGGGCGGTATCTTGTCAATCGTGTGGATGTACCGATGCTGTTATCCCTCGGAATGACTTTCCTTTTTCTGACAGGCGTTTCGAATCCTCCCGGCATGCTGCAGGAAAGACATTTTTCAAAAGGCGATCTGTTGACGGGTACATGCGCATTTGCTATGATTCTGATTGTGATGCTTTCCCCCGCCCTCAGGCCGGATCTCCAGCTGAGAGGAGGAGAGCGGGCAGGGATGTTCCGCACGTATGCGGAACGTTCGAGACAGCTGCTTCACCAGGCGTCGGATGATCCTGCGCATCTGTATCTTGCAAAACTGTATACGATCTCGGATGACTATGCTTTCGGCGTTTTCGATACGGCACCTGTAAACTGTCTTGCCAATATCCTGTGGCTTGGCGGCTGGTCCTATCGATCCGGCTGCTACCTGGATATCATGGAAAGATATGGGATCACAAATCCCATGCGGGATATGATCGACGCAGAAAACGTGCTGCTTGTCGATCATCAGGTAGACAGGACCCTCAAGTATCTGCGTTCGTACTACCACCCGGACGCGGATGCCAGGGAGGTTTCGGCGATCGGGGATTTCCCGGTCTACAGGGTGATCACGGATAATGGGGCTGAAGATCAGAATGAATGAAAAAGAAGGTAAACATATGAATGAGATCCCTGTCAGGGGCAGGCGTCTCGGGATCGTGATCCCGTGTTATAACGAACAGGAGGTTCTTGAGGAGAACTATCGCCGGCTTTCAGTCAGAATGAAGGATATGACCGGAAAAGGACTGATCTCCCAAAACAGCCTGATCATATATGTAGATGACGGATCAAAGGACACGACCTGGTCGATCATCGAAGGTCTGCATGCGCAGGATCGGAATGTGCGCGGGATCAGACTGTCCAGAAACCGCGGTCACCAGAATGCCCTGCTTGCAGGACTGATGACGGTAAAAGATGACTGTGACATGCTCATCTCCATGGATGCCGACCTTCAGGACGATATTGAAGTGCTGGATGAATTTGTGAAAAAGTATCTGGACGGGTGTGACATTGTCTACGGTGTCAGATCCGCAAGGGATACAGACACATTTTTCAAGAAACATACGGCTCATTTCTTTTACAGGCTGATGAATGGCATGGGGGCGCAGCTGGTCTACGATCATGCAGACTACCGCCTGATGAGCCGCCGCGCGCTGGATGCCCTCGGAGATTATGAGGAAGTTAATCTGTTCCTGAGAGGGATCATTCCGCTGATCGGTTTCAAAAGCGATACGGTCACCTATGAACGCCATGAGCGATTTGCGGGAGAATCAAAATATCCTCTGAAAAAGATGGTGGCGTTTGCCGTTGACGGAATCACATCACTGAGCGTTCAGCCGATCCGCCTGGTTACGTTCATCGGCATTTTTATCTTCCTTGCGAGCATCATCATGCTGATCTATGATCTGATTGTTCATTTTACAGGCGGAACGGTGCGCGGATGGACATCGCTGGTCGTCTCCATCTGGGCATTGGGCGGGCTGCAGCTTCTTGCGATCGGAATTATCGGCGAATATATCGGTAAGATCTATCTTGAGACAAAACGAAGGCCAAGATATATAATAGAAACCTATCTAAAGGAAGAGAATGAAAAGGAGGATGAGGAATCATGAAAACGATCAAGGCAAAACCGATCACAGTGGAAAACTTCAGCTATTACGGGCAGTTTACCAGTCTGCTTGACCCAAGTGGTTACAGTCTGGGAGATTTCTATCATGACAGGGTCAGGATGAATATGGCCGGAAACATGAATCTGGCTTTTTCTCCGCTTGTTGTACACAAATCGGAACCCAGAATCGTCAGCCAGGCCGAATATCACAATACAACACCGGAAGGGATCCTCTGTCTCGATGACGATGTGATCCTGCATGTGGCTCCACCCTCCAAAGAGCCTGTTCCGGAACTGACAGAGGCCTTCATCGTTCCCAAGGGAACGCTAGTCTGCCTGAATCTTGGTGTGTGGCATCTGAGCGCCATGCCGGTCAACCTTGAAACGGCACATGTACTGATCGTCCTCCCTGAGAGGATTTATCTGAATGACTGTATCGTTGTGGACTATCCCCCGGAGAAGCAGGTCATGATCGAAATCTGAAAAGGATTCATATTATATGTAGACATGTCACAATATGTGTGATATAACAAGGACAGCGTAAAAGCTGTCCTTTTTTAATGAGCATATTTAACAGAAAGGGTATTTGCCATATGTACTGCCAGGTTATTTCAGCTGCAATCTGCGGACTTCAGGCGCGCAGGGTCATGGTTGAAGCAGATGTCAGAACCGGAATGCCGATGTTTTCGCTGATCGGTTATCTGTCTGCAGAGGTAAAGGAAGCTGAGGACCGGGTCAGAACAGCACTTAAAAATTCGGGGATCGAACTGCCGCTGGCAAAGATCACAGTCAATCTGGCTCCTGCGGATCTCAGGAAAGAAGGTTCCTGCTTTGATCTTCCCATCGCGATGGCTGTTCTTGCAGCGTCAGGAATAATCGAACCTGAAAAGCTGTCAGGTATCCTTTTTGCAGGAGAGCTTGGCCTGGACGGCCGCCTTGAGCCTGTCCGGGGCGTGATCGAAATGGTGTCGAAAGCAGAAACATTCGGCTGTTCAACCTGCATCATTCCCTGTGCAAACCTGACAGAAGGCTCCGTGCTTCGGAAGGGAACGGTCCTTGGCGCGCGCAGCATACGTGAGGTGATCGATTATTTCACATCAGGAAAAGAACTGCATAAAGGGGAGGCGGATCCGCAGCACACCCGCCAGGAGCCCGGGACCCGCAACGACAGGGATTTTTCCATGATCAGGGGACAGGAAGTGCTGAAACGGGCCGCCGAGGTTGCTGTGGCCGGAGGACATAATCTGCTGATCATCGGGCCGCCCGGTTCAGGCAAGACTTTGACGGCACAGTGTATTGCGACGATTCTTCCGAAGACCTCAATGGAGGAGGCGATCGAGATCACCAGGATTCACAGCATCGCTGGAACACTTCCGCCGGATACAGGATTGATGACAGGCCGCCCTTTTAGGGCACCGCATCATACCATTACGCCTTCCGGTCTGGCCGGTGGAGGACATAATCCGCGACCCGGAGAGATCTCACTGGCTCACAGAGGGATCCTGTTCGCGGATGAGATTCCGGAATTCAGACAGGATACACTTGAGATCCTGCGGCAGCCGCTCGAAGATAAAAAGATCACGATCTCAAGACTCTTTGGGAACTTTACATTTCCTGCCGATTTCCAGCTGATCGCTTCGGCCAATCCATGTAAATGCGGCTATTATCCGGATCGGAAGAGATGCAGGTGCACCCCCTATGAAATAAAGAGATACCTGAATCATATCAGTCAGCCGCTTCTCGACAGGATTGACATGTGTGTGGAAGCCGGGGAGATCAGTTTTGAAGAAATAACAGGAACAGCAGGCCCTGACGGAGACAGCTCCGCCGTGATCCGTGAACGTGTGGAAGCTGTGAGAAGAATTCAGAAGGAACGGTTCAGGAATGAAGGATGCATGACGAACGCGGGAATGAAAACGGTAGAAATCGAAAAATACTGTGTTCTGGGAGAAGATGAAAAAAATCTGATGGAAAAGGTGTTCCACAAACTGCAGCTTACGGGAAGGGGATACTACAGGCTGCTCAAGGTGGCACGCACACTGGCCGATATGGACGGAAAAGAGAGAATCTGCTGTGACCATATCGACGAGGCCGTCGCATACAGGATGATCGATCAGAAATACTGGGGGAGTTTATGAAAAACAGCGATCTTGATTCCTTTTTGAAAAATGAAGATGACTGGCTGTGGCTGTGTGCCGTACCGGAGCTTGACTGGAAACAGAAGATGATGCTTCTGCATTATTTCGGGTCACCGGAAGCGATCAGGCAGGCAGAAAAAAGTGAATTCAACGACTGGGAAAGGGTCGGAATAGACTGGATCAGAAAACTGTATGCCTGCCTGCATACGGGATTTCTGGATGAGATAAAGGAACAGATGGAAAAAAAGAGGGTCGCCTTTATAAGCCGGGGTCATCCCGCCTATCCCAAACGGCTCCGGACGATCTGCGATGCGCCTTACGGACTCTTCTACAAAGGGAAACTGCCGGAAAGCGCGCCGCTGTATGTCGGGATCGTGGGTGCCCGGGCCTGCTCGACCTACGGAAGCGCCATGGCCAGGCAGATCGCAGGCGGACTTGCGGAGTCGGGCATTCATGTGGTGAGCGGCATGGCGATGGGCGTGGACGGAATCTCACAGAAAGCTGCTGTGGAAGCCGGCGGGACAAGCTTTGCCGTACTCGGATGCGGGCCGGACCGGTGCTATCCCCGCATGAATATCGAACTGTACATGTCACTTCAGGAGAAAGGAGGGATACTGTCAGAATATCCCTGCAATACAAAGGCACAGGCCTGGTATTTTCCCGCCAGGAACAGGATCATCAGCGGACTTAGTGACATCCTGGTTGTGATCGAGGCCGGAAAAAGATCCGGCTCACTGATCACTGCGGAACATGCGCTCTACCAGGGCCGGGAGGTATATGCCGTACCCGGAAGGGTAAACGATCCGCTCAGTGAGGGATGCAACGCGCCGATCAGAGACGGAGCAGGTGTTATTGTATCGGCCGATCTGTTTACGGAGATGATCAGGAATCTGTCGAATGAGCGGTACGGGCCTTTGCAATCAGAGACGGCCGGAAAGAAGACAGATGGGACGGATGAGAAAAGAAGCTTCGAGACACCGGAAGAGGCGGTTATATATATGAAACTGGGCATGCTTCCCGTTACCCCTGAAAGACTGAAAGCGGAAACAGGTCTGAGCATGGCACAGGTACACAGAAGTCTACTGCGCCTCCAGCTTGCGGATCTGGCCTCAGAGATTGCCAGGAACCAGTTTGTAAAGCAGAAATGAAAACATTTTTTATGCTTGCGCCGGATGTGGAATTGGTGTATAGTAGCGGAGATTTTGCATGCAAAAACCAGTCCGAACAGAGGTGTATGTTTATATGGCTAAATATCTGGTGATCGTTGAGTCGCCGACAAAAGTCAGGACAATCAAGAAATTTCTGGGTTCCAATTACGAGGTCATGGCTTCCAACGGACATGTCCGCGACCTGCCCAAAAGCCAGCTCGGTTTTGATCCGGAAAATGATTTTGAACCTAAATACATTACGATCAGAGGAAAAGGAGATATCCTTGCATCGCTCAGAAAGGCAGCCAGGAAAGCGGAAAAGATCTTTCTGGCAACTGACCCTGACCGTGAAGGAGAAGCGATCTCGTGGCATCTGATCGAGGCGCTGAAGCTCTCAGACAGGCCGGTGTACAGGATCACTTTCAATGAGATCACAAAGGATGCCGTCAGGGAAGCCCTGAAGCACCCGAGACAGATCGACATGGATATGGTCGATGCGCAGCAGACCAGACGCATGCTCGACAGGATGGTCGGCTATCGGATCAGCCCGCTGCTTTGGGCCAAGATCAAAAGGGGCCTGTCTGCGGGAAGGGTACAGTCTGTTGCGCTTCGCATCGTAGCTGACAGGGAAGATGAGATCAATGCCTTTATTCCCGAGGAATACTGGACGCTTCAGGCGCTGCTCGGAATGGAAGGCTATAAGAAACCGCTTACAGCCGTTTTTTACGGCTCGGACAAAAAGACCGAGATCAGCTGCAAAGAACAGCTGGATGAGATCGTAAAAAGTCTTGACGGCGCGAAATATGTTGTTTCCGATATCCGCAAAAGCAAGAGGATCCGGAAGGCCCCGCTGCCCTTTACGACAAGTACCCTGCAGCAGGAAGCCGCGAAAAGCCTGAATTTCTCCACGCAGAAGACCATGCGGATCGCGCAGCAGTTGTATGAAGGCGTAGATATCAAGGGACAGGGAACGGTCGGTCTGATCACCTATCTGCGTACCGATTCGACCAGGGTTTCCGAACAGGCAGATGCTTCCGCGAGGGAATATATCGCCGAACACTACGGTAAGGATCATGTGGGCAGCCAGGTATCTTCGGCAAAAAACACCCAGAAGATTCAGGATGCGCATGAAGCGATCCGTCCGTCTGATATACAAAGATCACCTGCTGTTGTGAAGGAAGCGCTCTCAAGAGATCAGTTCCGCCTGTATCAGCTGATCTGGAAGCGGTTCACGGCCAGCCGTATGGAAAATGCCGAATATGAGAGCACGCTTGTCAAAGTGGAGGCAAACGGATGGCAGTTCAGGATCAACGGATCCAGACTGGTCTTTGACGGCTATCTGAGCGTTTATTCCGATGAGGATGACGAAGAGAAGGCCGGTGTCCTGAACGGCAGGTTCGAGAAAGGACAGGAGCTGGATCTG
>JAGCAV010000141.1 GCA_017652545.1 Lachnospiraceae bacterium | reverse complement strand
TCCCGTGAGCTGTACCGCAGGGGTGTCACGCCGCCGGTCGATGTTCTTCCGTCCCTGTCCCGTCTGAAGGACAAGGGTATCGGTGAGGGCAAGACCCGTAAGGATCACGCGGCGACCATGAACCAGCTGTTCGCGGCTTACGCAAGAGGTAAGGAAGCCAAGGAGCTGATGGTCATCCTGGGTGAGGCAGCCCTGACCGAGACCGATCTGATCTACGCGAAGTTTGCCGATGAGTTCGAGAAACAGTATGTTTCCCAGGGATACAAGGCGGACCGCAGCATTGAGGAAACACTGGAGATCGGCTGGGAACTTCTGAGGATCCTGCCAAGATCCGAGCTGAAACGTATTAACGAAAAGCTGCTTGACGAGTTCTATTAAGCATCGTGCAGGTACATGCAGTAGACCAGAAGTCTTATCTATAATACGTAAGCGAGGTATTGAAAATGGCAGGGACACAGGTAAACCCAACCCGAATGGAGCTGACCAGGCTGAAGAGAAAACTGGTCACGGCGGTCAAGGGCCACAGACTGCTGAAGGATAAGCGGGATGAGCTGATGCGTGAGTTCCTGGACCTTGTTCGTGAGAATATGGCCCTGCGGCTGAAGGTCGAGCAGGGGATCCGTGACGCCAACAGGAATTTTGTCCTGGCGAAGGCAGGCATGTCGGAGGAAACGCTGCGGACCGCCCTGGTCGGGACGAAGCAGGAGGTCCTGCTGGAGGCTTCCAGCAAGAACGTTATGAGCGTTGACATTCCGGTGTTTGATCACAAGATGAGAACAGCGGATGAAAACGACATATACTCATACGGTCTTGCCTTTACTTCCGGGGACCTGGACGGAGCTGTAAAGTCACTCTCGGATGTGCTGCAGGATATGCTGCGGCTGGCCGAGGTCGAGAAGGCCTGTCAGCTCATGGCGGCCGAGATTGAGAAGACGCGCCGGCGTGTGAATGCACTGGAGCATGTGATCATTCCCGACACGCAGGCAGGTATCCGCTATATCACCATGAAGCTTGATGAGAATGAGAGAAGTACCCAGGTCCGCCTGATGAAGGTGAAGGACATGATGCTCGAACAGGCTCATCACTACAAGGAAAAGACGGGTGCAAAGCAGGCGGGCTGACGCAGCAGCCCACCGTCAGACGCATCAGTGGTCTGAGACGGGAGAGAGTAACCGGATCGAAAAGATTTTGTAAAACTCTTGTAATATTTCCCCTTTTGATGTATGATATGATAAATCATGCGTCGAAAGGGGTTTTTCTACGCCTGCGAAACAGCGGCGTACAGGGAGTTTTTTATATGAAGAGCAATACACAAAAAAAGCTGGTGAGTTTTCTGGCCGGGTGCCTGATCACACTGTTCATGAGCCTGTCCGTTCTGGCTGCGGCACCGAAGGTTAACCGGGTTACACTGGACAAAACAAAGTTTACGCCCGGAGACGGCGTGCTCAGGATCGAGGCAGATGTGACGACGGCAGATACGGTCAAGTGCAGGGTCAAGATCCTGAATTCATCTTACAAAGTGGTGTTCAACAATGTTGTCGGAAGCGGGAAGGGACCGACCTTTGTCGCATACTGGGACGGCAAGGCAGCTGCCGGCAATACAGCCGGACTGACGGCAGGAGAGTATGTACCGAAGGGAACCTACCGCGTCAGAGCCACGATCAGCTATAAGGATCCGGCCTCAGGGAAAACGGTCTACATCAAGACTCAGACAAACGTCAAAGTAACGAAGGCGAAAGCTGCCGCACCCGCAGCTGCGGATACGGATGAAAAGACGGCAAAGACCACAGCAGCCGCAACAGCTGCAACCGCGCCCAAAAAGGTGACGGTGACGAGGGAAGCGAATTATGTTCCCCCGAAAAAGGTCTCCAGCAAAGTCGCGCCGACGGTGGGAACCAAATCCTGGGACTGGGTGGTCCAGGTGACGGGCAACAAGAAGGTGGACTATCTTGCTGAGGTGATCTGCCAGGAGATCTTAAGCCCGGGCATGAGTGAGTACAAACGCTGCAAGAAGATCTACGCCTGGTGCGTGATGCACTTCCAGCGTGAAGGCGGAAAGATCGATCCCAAGACCACAAAGTATAAATTTGACCTGAGTTCCGAGGAAGCCAAGAAGGCGATCAACGCTTATTACAAGGCCCAGAAAAAGAAGATCAAAGAAGGAACCGCTGTTGTCAACAGGCTCGATTCCCAGACGCCCAACGGTGTGTACAACGGTTGGTACAACAAGCGTCTGCAGGGACTTGGCAAACAGGTCGGCAACTGCACCGAGGCGGCAGCCATGTTTGAGTGCCTGTGCAGACACGCAGGGCTGGAATGCGATATCATTGAGAATTCGCTGCCCTCATCAAATCCGCTGCACCACTTCTGGAACGTGACCAGAATCGACGGCCTGTGGTATTACAATGATGCCCGCATGGAGAACGCCAGACTGTACGGCAGGACAACGGTCAAATACACCATGTTCCTGAGAGGAAAGGTTTCCCTGGCCAACAAGGAAAAACGGTACGGCATGATCAAGAGTAAATATAAGAAGCTCTATGATAAATGTGAGCTGTACGATTACGGGAAAAATGAATAAAGGGGAGCCCGGATGGCTCCTTTTACAGAATGTACAGATCTTAAGAGTCGGGAGTTCTTCCCGGCTCTTTTGTTTCCTATTGGCTCCTTTTCATGAGTTACGATTAGATTTCCGGATGGCATGAAGATTATAAAGTGATAGAGCAGAGCGGTGTGTGATATTCGACGCTCGAACGGCGCCCACTCCGGCAAGCCACCGTCTAACTGCGACCAGGGGGCCGAAGCATTCGCCGAACGATACGCTCATACTTCGCCCCCCTGGTCTCCGTAAGCCGCCGTCTTGCTCTTCGGTTCCTGCGCATGTTCTCGCTTACGAATTCACACGCCGCTTCTGCTGCCTCAGTTTATATATGCATGTTATAAATGCATGCCCGGGAATAACAAACAATCGGAAAGGATTTGCCTGTGACGGTTTCTCATTCGCTAAACAAAGAAAGGCAGCTGCCGGCCAACCCTCATGAGCTTCCGGTTGATAATCCCGGACATGCGATCATAATGTACCACAGCAGGAGCAGCGTGCTACAGTCAGCATCTGTATGCGCATGCCATCCGGGAATCCAACCTGAACGCACGGGAAGAATCCGCAGACTGTATACCGTGGATAATTTCGTGGATAAGTCGTTGATAACTTCCCCCAATTTGATTTGACAAATGGGGGAGTCGCACTTATAATGATAAAGCGCTTCGGCGAAGAGCCGGAGCGTTATAATTGAAAAACCGAATATTTACGGTGAATTCAGACGAGGAGAAGTACTCAAGAGGCTGAAGAGGCGCCCCTGCTAAGGGTGTAGGTCGTTAACGCGGCGCGAGGGTTCAAATCCCTCCTTCTCCGCTCGCCAGAGCACTTAGTGAAAACGAGCGAAGTGAAGTTTGAGCTTAGTGCGAGGCATGCACGGCCCTTAATGAGAACGAGCCGAAAGGCGAAGTTCGAATTTAGTAGCCGGGCTCGCCGGATTTTTGTAAAAGTAAAAACTTTTCAAAAAGGCAAAAAACCTGTTGACAAGAGTTGAACTGAGTGATATCATATTGAAGTTCGCTCGCAACGGGGGAACAAAAGAAAAGCGCACTTTGATAACTGAACAGTGAAACAACCAACCTCGAAAATTCTAATGAATTTTTAATGAGAACTGACTCAAACAAACAGTAAAACGAGGATAAGGAAAGCCAAGGGTTTTCCTGAACTTCGGACAAACTTGATCAGAGAGTTTGATCCTGGCTCAGGATGA
>JAGCAV010000140.1 GCA_017652545.1 Lachnospiraceae bacterium | reverse complement strand
ACCGGAAGATCGCAATGGAGGCCGGAATGGACGGCCATCTTGCCAAACCCTACGACATTCCGGCCATGATGGAAACCCTGAATAAACTGCTGAATGACTGACGCAGGGAACGGGACCTTATACGGATCATGAACATTGCCAGTACGGAAGGGAGAGATTTCAGCCCATGAAGGATGATGAAAGAATGTACGGGAGTGCCGGACCTGAAAAGGCTGCCGGGACGGATGAGCGGCGGCCGGTGATCGGGATATCAATGGGAGACCCGTTCGGAAACGGTCCTGAGGTGACTGTGAAGGCCCTGGCTGACGAGAGGATCTACAGGCTGTGCAGGCCGCTGGTCGTCGGCGATGTTTCTTCGATGGAATACGCTGCGAAGACTGTGGCCATGGCATGCGGGATCAGGACACAGCTGCATGTGATCAGCGGTATTGAAGATGCATGGTTCGTTCCGGGGACGATCGATGTGCTCGACCTGGGACTGATCGACGCGGCGCGGTATCCCGATCCGGCGCAGATGACGCAGGACGGGTGCACGTTAAAACCGCTGGGAATCGGTTCCACGCCGGAAGGCGGGGAGGCATCCTTTCAGTATGTGGTGAAGGTCATCGAACTTGCTGCTTCCGGGCAGATCGACGCGACCGTGACCAATGCCATCAGCAAGGAAGCCATTCATATGGCAGGGCACAACTTTTCCGGACATACCGAGATCTACGCCCATTATACGAATACCGGGAAGTATGCCATGATGCTTTCTCACGAGAATCTCCGGGTGATTCATGTCTCAACGCATGTATCGCTGCGGGAGGCCTGCGAGCGCGTAAAAAAGGACCGGGTGCTGGAATGCATCCGCCTGGCGAACAGGACCTGCCTCGCCATGGGAATTGAGAGACCGAAGATCGGTGTGGCGGGACTCAATCCGCATTGCGGAGAGAACGGCCTGTTCGGACGCGAGGAGATCGAGGAGATACAGCCGGCGATCGACGCTGCCCTTCAGGAGGGGATCCTGGTCCCTGACGGGAGGCCGACACCTCCGGATACGATCTTTTCCAAGGCGCTGGGCGGCTGGTATGATGTCGTTGTTGCCATGTACCATGACCAGGGCCATATTCCGCTGAAGGTAAAAGGCTTTGTCTACGATCAGGAGAAGAAACGCTGGGGCGCGGTGTCCGGCGTGAACATCACGCTCGGACTTCCGGTGATCCGTACGAGCGTGGATCACGGGACCGGCTTTGATCAGGCAGGCAACGGACTTTGCAGTGAGGCAAGCCTTGTCAACTCGATCGAATACGCGGTCCGCTTCGCGAACAATGCCGGCAGATGAGGTGACGGAGTGAAAAGAATCGATTTTCCTGAGATCAGTTTTCCCGTACAGGGACTGGATGAGGTCAGGATACCCAGGATGGTGCGAATCAGAGAAAAGTATGAGGACGACTTTATCGCAGATATCGCCGCCCATACACGGGGGAAGATGTGTCAGGCATTTCCGTGTACCGATGACTTTTGCGGGAAAAGCATAGCTGTCACCGTCGGAAGCAGAGGCATCCCCCGGCTTCCGGAACTGGTACGGACGATCTGCGATACCCTTGCCTCATGGGGTGCCAGTCCTTTTATTGTCCCGGCGATGGGAAGCCACGGAGGCGGTACCGTCCCGGGAAACCTGGAGGTCCTGGCAGGGTACGGGATCACGGAGGAAGCGATCGGTGTGCCCATCAGGGCGACCATGGATGTGGTGCGGATCGGAACGCTTGATGATGAGGCTTCCACGCCCGTGTACTGCGACAGATATGCGGCCGAAGCGGACGGGATCGTTCTGTTCAACAAGGTCAAACCCCACACGGACTTCAAGGGGCATCATGAGAGCGGCCTCTGCAAGATGATGGCGATCGGTCTGGCCAAGCACAAAGGATGTTCCTGGTTCCATATGCAGGGGTTTGACACGTTTGCAGAGAGGATCCCCCTGGCGGGCCGCCTTTTCCTTGACAAGATGCCTGTGATCATGGGGATCGGTGTCGTACAGAATGCCTATGACATGATCTCGGAGATCGAGGTGTTCCGGAAGGATGAGATTCTGGACGGAGACCACGCCCTGCTCAGGATCGCAAGAAGACGGCTGCCCCGGATGAAATTTGACAATATCGATGTGCTGGTCATAGACAGGATCGGGAAGGACCTGAGCGGGGAAGGAGCGGACCCGAATGTCACCGGACGCGGCTTCATGCCTTATTTTGAAGATGATTTTCACTGTAAACGGCTTTTCATCCGGGGACTTTCAGAAGGGACTCATCACAATGCCTGCGGCCTCGGTCTGGCGGATATCACCACACGCAGGTGCCTGCAGGACGTGGACTGGGAAAGCACCTGGGTCAACCTGACCACCAATACCATGCTGAACGGGGCCAAAATCCCCATGTATCAGAACAATGACCGGGACGCGCTGAAAGTGGCGATCCGGACCAGCAACCGCGCGGATTTTGCCAATGCCCGGATCGCCAGGATCCGGGACACCCTGTCGCTTTCAGAGATCGAGATCTCCGAGGCGCTTCTGCCGGACGTGGCAGGACGCGCTGATGTGGAGATACTCACCGATCCGTATGAGCCGGTGTTTGACCGGAATGGTTTTTGGGAGGACCTTGTACCGGGATGTTAAAAGCGATTATTATAGCGGACGACCTGACCGGCGCCATGGACACAGCCGTGCATTTTGCCGCGGCAGGCCTTTCGGTCCGGGTGCTTGTCAGGCTGCCGGATGAAACCGGCGGACAACCGGCCGGGATGCTGGCTGCGCCTGCTGGGAACGGGCAGCTGTGGGAAGAGGCGGATGTTCTGGCTGTCAATGCGGATACGCGGCACCTTCCGGCCGACGCTGCCGGCCATATTGTGTACGATCTGGCAGCACAGGCGGGAAAGGCAGGGATCCCGTGTGTATATAAGAAGACGGATTCTGCGCTGAGGGGCAATGTCGGGGCTGAGCTGAGCGCCCTGCGCCGGGCGCTGGGCATGGAGATGCTGCCGTTCATCCCGGCCTATCCCCGGCTTGGCCGCACGGTGGAGGAAGGCTGCCTGTTCATTGACGGGGTCCCGGCCATGGAAACGGCGCTGGGCCGTGATCCCATCGATCCGCTGACGAGCTCCCGGGTGTGTGAGATCCTGGGGTACACCACATCAGAGGAAGAAGCGTCAAAGATCCTGGTCTTTGATGCCGCATCCAGGGAAGATCTGCTCCGCATAGCCGGAACGCTGGGAGACCGGGTTTTTGTATGCGCGGGGTGCGGCGGTTTTGCGGAGATACTGGCGGAAAAGCTGTCGGAAAGATTTGCCGATGAGGGTCTTAACGCCCCGGAAACCGCGGAGGATCCCCGGATTCCCGAGGGGGGCATGCTGCTGATCTGCGGGAGTCTCCATGAAAAGTCCCTTCTGCAGGTTGAAGAAGCGGGAAGGCAGGGACATCCTGTCAGGGTCATTCCCGAAAAGATCCTGCTGGAAGAGACCCGGGAAGAATGCGGCGGCGCACCGGAACCGGACCATACGGATCATACAGCCGGACAGCTGTTTGTCAGGGAGACTGCCGCAACGCTCGCATCAGGGAAGATCTGCATCCTGTCGACGACAGGGACCTTGCAGCCTGCTCCTGCCATACAGAAGCGCAGGCTGGTTCAGAACGGTGTCGGAAGGATCGTCCGGGAAATCTGTGATACGGGGTGCATGAAGTCACTTTGCATCTTCGGGGGAGATACACTTCTGGCGGTTATGAGAACGCTGCAGGTGGACCTGATGAAGATCAGAAAGGAAGTTCTGCCGGGAGTTGTCCTGGGCAGCATTGAGTACCGGGGGAGGACGATACCGGTCATAACGAAAGCAGGCAGCTTCGGAGAGGCGGACCTGATCGGAAAACTGCTGGATATGACATCGGAAGAGCGTATCAGATGATACGCTTTTTGTATGCCCTGACTGTATGCCCTGACAGAACAGCGCCGGGATACTGAAAACAGCGCGAAGTATGGAATGAAAAATATTTTTAAATTTGGTGTTGACAATTCCGGATTTAAGTCGTATGATAGCGAAGCTGTCGCGAGAGAGAGCAAAAAGCGAACAGCCAAAGCGTACTTTGATAACTGAACAGTGAAACAACCAACCTCGAAAATTCTAATGAATTTT
>JAGCAV010000139.1 GCA_017652545.1 Lachnospiraceae bacterium | reverse complement strand
GCATCCGCAGACTGCCGCCATCAAACCTGCGAAGTAGTTGTCCCAGCAGAACAGAACATATCCGCCGCTCCTGATGCTCCAGAGCCTGCTGACGGGAGAGACGACCCTGTTGTGATTCGGATCGAACACAGTATCCCAGGCAATGGCACACTCCATTGCCTGCATCATCCAGCCAATACTGCCGTACGGTTCACGCTTCTTCTCAAGTGCCGCTTTCTTCCGGATGATCAGGTCAGCGATCCACTGCAGGTCTCTTTCACCGTCAGGTTTATCCTGCGGCGCACCGTGAGCAGCCGATAAGGCATCCTCAAGCGCTGTTTTTTCCGCGCGGAACGCTACCGGCCCATCGAGCAGGACCGCAAGGAACGGTCCCATACAGGGCACATTTACATCTTCCTCACAGACAGACTTTGTACAGCTGATCTTATAGGCGCACTGCTGCACCGCATCGCCGGACCGGATCTGTCCGTCCGCAGGTTTTCCGCCAGACAGCGACACCAGACAGCCATCCCTTCTGACAACACTTCCCGCCCGGTTCCACAGATGTCCGGCTTCCAGCACCAGCAGAGCAGGCTTTACCTGCCCTTTCTCCGGCATGACCATCACATAAAGATCCCCGTCCTCCTGTGCGGTCTCGACCGTAAATTCCAGACCGCACCAGCTCGCCTTCATGGCAGTATAGCTGTCATCCAGGGCATGATCGCCGGGATACAGGACTTCTTTCGGATTCAGGCCCGTTGTATCGGGGAACTGGCCGATGAGGGAATCCGCCAGATAATGACCTGACTGATATTCCTTTACGGAGATCCTCAGGGATAATGCGTCCGGCATGTGGACATATGAGAACACACTGTTGACGTTCCATGTCTTCCATCCGCTGAAATAGGTCTGCTTCAACGCTTCATATTCGGGACTCGTTAATCGTCTGCTCATCTTGTTATTCCTCATTATCGTATCCGGAATTCACATCCGGAACACACTTCACTCAAAGAACACGACCGCGGCTTCGTCCTCTTCCAGCTTCACATCCAGCCGGATCCTTCCGTTCTCCTGATATGTGACCTGATCTGCACCTTTGATCTTCGCCGGCTGTACTTTAAGCGGCTGCGTCACATAAGTAAAACTGCCCGCACCGTGCGTGAAGAAGACCACGATCCCCCTGCCGTTCGCCGGGTTTATCTTCTCATAGATCTCCGGAGATGCGCCCTGAACGCCGCTTTTCACCGGATATGCAGCCGTTACGTCCTCACGGACCTTCTTGTACTCTGTAATAAACTGCGCCCAGTCGCGGATCCCTTCCTCGTCCATTTCCTGCAGGAATCCCCAGATACCGTTACCGCCCAGCGCAAAGGCGGCCATGGAGTTCTTCCTTCCGAGTTCCGGCCCGTGCGGGAAGAAATGTGTCAGGAACAGAACCGACGGGATATAGGGATCAAATCTTGCCGCCTGTCTGCAGATCTGCGGGCGGGCCGCTCCGGGATAAAAGAACACATTGATCGTATCCGGTTCCATCTTCACGGACTTTGGTATGTCAAAATTATGGAAGTACGGGCCGTTGTTGATCAGGAAATATTTTCCCGCTGCAAGAAAGCCAAGCCCCATGCTCCGCTTCCCCTCCGTCACATCGAAATCGACGATGGCGCCCGGGCATCTTCTGGACACTTCCTGCGCGATCCGCACCATCTCAAGTCCCATTCTGTACGCGTACGCATCCTGGCGCTCTTCAGGGTCGTTGGAGTCTGTTCCGTGCAGATGACCGGCACAGTCACAGCCATACTGCTCTACCGCATCCCATTTAAAATAGGTCACGCCAAGTTCCCGGTTCAGCCGTACCAGGGTCTCAATGAACATATCACTGTAGCCGGAGGCAAGGCACATTCCATAGCTTTCCTCCGTCTCCCAGATTTTGCCCCAGTAGGTCTGTCTGCCCTGTCTGGACATCACATATTCCGGATGCGTCATATACATGTGTGACGTTTTGGCCGCCGCGATCGGATTGAACCACAGTCCAAGCCGCATTCCATACCGGTCGAGCCGTTCCCTGACAGCCTTCATTTTCTCAGGGAAAAAGCTTTCATTCACCTCCCAGTCTCCCGTTTTCCGGAACCAGCCGGCATCTACAACGTATACTTCCACGCCGATCTCATGCGCGATATCAATATCCCGCAGGATAAAATCATCATTCAGATATTTGAGATAAGAATCTCCGCAGAAATATTTCTTTCCCTCCTGTACATGCCAGGAATTGTAGAATACAAGCGGTTTTCTGGAGTCGCCGTACGGCGCCATCTCTTCCAGCAGGAACCTGCGCCAGGAGCGGAGCAGATGTTCCTGCGCCGGAATCTTCTCAGATCCCTGTTCTGAAATCTGCGCCGGCCTCATCCCCAGTTCGATCCATGGCGCAGTGTATTCCTCTGCCGGCTGTCCGTCATAATAGTTTCCCTTTGCCGAACACAGACAGATTTCCCCATTCACCGGATACCAGGCCAGAAAGTGATCCGGTGCCTCCGCTCCATGTTCATAGGCGCCGAGCACTGCTCCGTCCGGACTGTCCGCAAGAATGACCGGTCCGGCGATCTCGCGGTCTTTCCAGGCGTCATAAGTGTCCTGGTATTCCGTCGGCACAAAGCTGTGCAGGATCCGATCGAACTGGGAAATCTCAATCTCTGTGACCGCAGAGACCTCTCCAATGACTGAACCATAGCAGATCTGATTTGTACCATCATGTCCCGTGAAGAAGTCTTCACCAGTCAGTCTGTAACGCAGCCGGCAAAAATCAGAGCCTTCCGACTGGCAGATCTCCACCAGCAGTCTGGCCGGTGAATTCACGAAAGAGAACATCAGGATCTGCGCTGCGTTCTCCCCCTGACGCACTTCCTCCAGTTCCGTTATTACAGTATATCCTTCCTGAAGCGGAAAAGAGGGGAGCTCCCAATACCGGATAAAACTGTCTGACTTGAGCCGCAGGACAGATCTGTCTTCCGGTTTTTCATGATCCGTCCTGA
Organism: Lachnospiraceae bacterium; assembly: GCA_017652545.1. Next base: position 1,596 of record JAGCAV010000139.1, on the reverse strand, counting down.
TCACCATATATGTAAGCTGTTCCATATCCATCCCCCGAACACTTTGATTTCCTGTTCTTCTATTGGCAGCTGACGGCAATTGCCCTTCTACACGATGTCTGCCTTTACCTGATCCAGCAGCTTCTGCACCTGCACAGGCTGTCCTGTCCGTGAACTGAGGATAGCAGCCTCGACCAGCGCGACCGACTGCAGATTGCTCTCCACATTGGTCTCCATCGTCTTCCCGCCTTCCAGCCAGTCAATAAACTGCTCCAGCAGCCAGGCATTGGCCCATCTTGGCCGCTCAATCAGCGCAACCGGCTCCGGCAGGACACCCGGACCTCCTGTGATTCCTGTAAATCCCCGGTAGGGATATACGCCGACCTGACGCTGATCCATCACCAGCGTGCCGCCTTCACACTCTGCACGGATATATTCATGCGCCCATCCGTTCAGAGTGACCGCATTTGATTTGGCTCCCTCATACAAAGCATGCGTTCCATTCCGGAAGGTCATCTGCACAAGTGCGTTGCAGTCTCCCGCATACTCTGCCCACTCCGGCTTCCATGTCGCAGCATAGAGTGTCTCACAGGGGGCTCCTGCCAGATCCGCCAGAATATCCAGATGATGCACGGAACCTTCCGTCAGCAGCGGATTTTGCATCCTGTGCCGGAATTCTCCCCAGCTGCCGAACTGGCGCAGATTGCAGGTGAAGCGGCTCACCAGGTAATCCAGCCGGCCCCATTTCCCGCTGCGGATCTCCCTGCGCAGGGTCGTCTTGTCCTGGTCATATCTGTGGCTCATGGTAACCGCCATCTTTCGTCCTGCCTGCTTCACCTTTCGGGCGATCCGTACAGCCCCCTCCAGGGTATCCGCGACCGGCTTCTCAGAAAGGATATCCATCCCATACCGCAATGCCAGATCCACGATCTCCTCATGACGATGAGGCGGTACCACGATGATGGCGAAGTCCGCCTCTCTCTCCCGGAACGCCTGCTCTGCATCCGTATAACATCGATCCGAATCGATGTGAAGATAATGCCTTGCCAGTTCAAACCGGCCGGGATCCAGATCCGCCACGGCGGCAATCTCCAGACGCCCCTCTTCGATCATTGGCGGCAGGAAATCCCGGCACCACCACTCACCCCAGCTGCCAATTCCGACAAAAACAGCTTTCTTCGCCATTTACTTACCTCAATTCTGCAGATCCTCTGCATATCATCCGTCCGCCGCAGCCGGGCATGTCCGCTCACACTTCCCCCATGGTCCACAGCAGTCCGCGATACAGCAGCTTCCGGAATGACTCGTGGCAAAATGACGTCGGACCATGCCCCGCCTGGAAGCAGAATACCTTCGAATTGCGGAATGTCTTGGTCCAGGCGACTGCATTCATATTGATGCTGTCCTTTGAGGATACCAGGATCTGCATTCCATCCACCGGCTCCACCCGGTCGCACAGATATGCTTCATCCACCATCCCGAACTCCTCCATCCCCTCTGTGATGGGGTGATCCGGCACATCGATGGTATACTTCTGCGGCACATCCAGCCTGTAATCGTGATAAAGATCCGGATCCAGTCCGCAAAGTTCCTTCCAGACAGGCCACTTTTCAAAAG
>JAGCAV010000138.1 GCA_017652545.1 Lachnospiraceae bacterium | reverse complement strand
GAGTGTGAAAGAAATACTGCGTTTCGATTGTTGAAAAACGCTTTGTTGCAATAGTAGCAGAAAAGTCGGGGATAGGGAAGAGGGGACAGGGGGAGACAGGGGACGGTTCTCAGGAGACAGCTTCCTGTATGCTTCAAGAAGCAAAGGGAAACTGAGTTGAGTTGATAAAAAAAGATACCTCAGGTAAAGTTGGGTTATTACTGACCCGCCAGTTAGCAAAATCCAAAAATACAAGAGGTATCTGAAATGAATCTTAAAGGCAAAAAGGCGAAAAAGCAAGCAGTTGTAACCACTGATCCGGCAATAAATACTCTTTCAAAGCAGGAGCTGGACAGGAGGATCGAAGTGGTCGAAGCCGATATGAGGGCCTGGACCTGGCGTGACCTGGAGGCCGGAAGGAAATTCCGTAAGAATGACAAGCTCTCATTCATCAGCGACGACATGCTCATCGTGGGATGCGACGTAGGCAGTGAGACGCACTATGTCAGGGCTGTCGACGCCAGGGGGCGGGAACTGAGCAGGCGTGCATATTCGTTCACGAACGATGCAGAGGGTTTCCGGCTCGCAAAGGAATGGGCGCTGGATATTGCTGCGACGCACGATAAGAAGCAGATCGTACTGGGCCTGGAGCCGACAGGCCATTACTGGTTCTGCCTTGCGGTGTGGATGATCCGGAACGGCATAAGTGTCGTACAGGTCAATCCGTATGCAGTGAAGCAGACAAAGGAAGTGGAGGACAACAGCCAGAATAAGGATGACCGGAAAGACCCGAAGCTGATCGCGAACCTGGTGAAGGACGGGAACTACGGTATGCCATACCTGCCGGAGGGCGTGTACGCGGACCTGCGCCGGCTGTCAATGCTGAGGGACCAGCTGACGGAAGACAGGTCCCGCGCCATCAACCGCCTGCACAGGGAGATGAAGATGTACTTCCCGGAATATATGGACGCATTCGGGAAGCCGGACGGGGCATTTGCCCTGGCCGTACTGAGGGAAGCGCCGCTTCCCGCGGATATCGCGGCGGCAGGAGAAGACGGCCTGAGGGAGATCTGGCGCAGGGAAAAGCTTAAGGGGCGCAGCTACAGCAAGGCGGAACAGATCGTCAGGCTGGCGAAAGAGAGCGTCGGGCTCAGGCACGGGGCAGCTGCCGCAAGGGAATCGGTCAGGTGGTTCGCGGAACAGCTGCTGGGACTGAAGTCAAAGATCGATGAGATCGAGAAGATGCTCCGGGAGAAGTGCCTGGAGATCCCGAATGCGGAGAACATCCTGGCCATCCCGGGCATCGCAGAGAACACCCTGTCGGGGATCCTTGCGGAAATGGGCGACAATACGCGCTTCGACGATGTGAAGGAGATCCAGAAGCTGGGCGGACTGGGCATCGTGGCCTGCAGTTCGGGCAAACATAAGGGAGAGACCAGGATCAGCCGCAGAGGACGCAAAAGGCTCAGGTACTGGCTCTTCCAGGCGGCAAAGTCAGTAGTGGCGCATTCGGAAGAGTTCAGGATGCTGCATGCGTATTACACTACAAGGAAGGAAAACCCGCTGAAAAAGATGCAGTCACTGATCGTGATCGCCTGCAAGATCCTGAGGGTGATCTTCACGATCCTGAGGACCGGCCGGGAGTATGACCCGGGAAAGATGCTGAAGGACATCAGGTATCCGGCCCCGGCGGCAGCATGTGCAGCATGAGCAGGTATCATCAACAGACCAGATATATCTGAAACCCGTAACAGATGACAGGCCGGAACAGGGCGGCGTTGCGTCCACTGATCAGTCAGTGCCGCCGAAGGAAAGCCCGGTCAGTAAGGACCAACAACAAACAGGAGCCGCAGCCGGCAGGAGTCGTCCCCGTAGGGCATGACCCTGTCAGACAGCTTAGCCGGCACTCGGTGTATGGACAGGTGGAACGAAGGAAGTTGGGACACGATCCTATTAGACACGGAAGGTTCACCACCATAGCTGAACAGAGGGAAGATGGCACTCAAAGAACAAGAGGACGTTCTGTTTGCTATACCCATAAATCAGTTATTCAGTACCGGATGGAGCGATATTCATCCCGGATACGAAGATGTCCATACCGAGAGGCCCTGTTCATGAGGTATAGAACTCTGTCAGACCCGCATAAAACCTACGTTTTGGGCTTGACATAATAGGAAGGGGACGGTTCTCCGTCTCCTTTTTCAGAAAATTCAAAAAATATTTGCAATTGTCAGAAAAAGGAGACAGAGAACCGTCCCCTGTCTCCTGAGAACCGTCCCCTGTCTCCTAAAAGGGCTCTCATATGAACACCCAGACTATTATTATCATCGGAGCAATATATCTGCTTGCATCACTGATCCAGCGCATCTGCGGCTTCGGCATGGGCATCATAGCAGTCATGATCCTTCCGTACATCACCGGCTCCCACGCCCACGCGGCCGCCT
>JAGCAV010000137.1 GCA_017652545.1 Lachnospiraceae bacterium | reverse complement strand
GGCCTGACTGGGCGACACGCCCGCGCCGTTCACCAGATACTTGATCTCGCCGTACTTCTGTGCCTCGGCGATAATCGCCAGGATACTTTCCCGGCTGGACAAATCCATCTCAAAGGGGACTACGTCATAACCCGCCTCATTCATGATCTTGGCGATGGCGTTGGCGTTTTCAATTTTCTTATCACCCAGGATGATCTTCTTCCCGAAACCGATCCGGCGAGCAATGGCCATGCTGATCTGACCCGCACCGGTGACAAGCATTACTTCCTTCTTCATGTTCTTTTCCTCTTTTCCGGCAGATCTTATTTCCCACTGTGACCGCCGAACACGTCAAACTCCATGCCGCCCAGACGGCTGTCGATACCGGCGATCTCCGCTGCAGTGAGGGTAATTTCTCCAGCAGCCAGGTTTTCCCGCAGACGCTCCGGCTTGCGGCTGCCGGGGATCGGGATGATGTAGGACTTCTTGCAGATCATCCAGGCCAGGGAGATCTGCGCCGGGGTCGCCTGCTTCTCCTCCGCCAGGCGCTGAAGCAGATCAAGCAGTCCCTTCGCCTTGGCGTAGCCCTCCTCGGTGTACTGGGGCATCCGGGTGCGGAAGTCCTCCTTGCCCTCAAACTTCGTGTGGGCGTCGTACTTGCCGGTCAGGAAGCCGTTGGCCATGGGCGAGAAGGCGACATAGGTGATGCCCAGCTCCTCACAGACCGGGAAAATGCTCTCGTGCCAGCGCGCCATCATGGAATAGCGGTTCTCGATGGCGGTGACGGGCGTGACCGCGTGCGCCCGGCGCAGGTATTCCTCCGTCGTCTCAGAGATGCCCCAGGCCAGAATCTTTCCCTCGCGGATCAGCTCGCCCATGGTTTCTGCCACGGCCTCCGGCTCCACCTTGGGGTCGATGCGGTGCTGGTAATACAGGTCAATGTGGTCGGTGCCCAGCTTCTTCAGGCTGCCCTCCACCGAGGAGCGGATCCTGGCGGGGCTGGAATCCAGGATCAGGTGATCCCCGCCGTGGGTCACGCCGCATTTTGTGGCGATAATCACCTTGTTCCGCACGGTCTTCAGCGCTTCGCCCACCAGTTCCTCGTTATAGGAGACTGTGCCGTCCGGATAGATGCCGGTATAGCATTCTGCCGTGTCAAAGAAATCATAGCCCATCTCATAGGCTTCGCGGATGGTGCGCACTGCTGTATCATGATCGGTGGGTAAACCGCTGGCATGGCTGAAGCCCATACAGCCAAGACCTACGGGATAAACCTTCATACCGGTTTGACCCAGCTGAACCTGTTTTTTCATGTTCATTTCCTCACTTCTCAAATGTCGCGGCAACTTTCTTCAGCAGCTCACGGATGGGCAGATGCTGCGGACAGACCCTTTCGCATTTGCCGCAGCGGATACAATCAGATGCTTTTCCGTGCCCCTCACCGGTAATGACATTGTTATAATAGTAGCCTGTATTCCAGTTGTGGAAGGCTTCATGTGCGTTCAGCGATGAGAACATGTCCGGAATGCGGATGCCCCTGGGGCACTGGCTCTCCTCCACGCAGTAACGGCAGCCGGTGCAAGGCACCAGGTTGAGACCGCGGAATATATCACAGACTTTCTGCACAGCTTCCTTCTCGGCCTCGGACAGCGGAACGAAATCCCGCATAGCGGAGAGATTATCTTCCATCTGCTCCATATTGCTCATGCCGGAGAGCACCATGGCCATGTTGGGGAAGGAAGCCGCGAAGCGCAGGGCATAGCTGGCATTGCTGCCGCCGTTCAGACCGCGCAGGATCATGTCTGCCTCCGCAGGCAGGTTCACCAGACTGCCGCCCTTCACGGGCTCCATGACGATGACTGGCTTGCCGTGCTTCTCACAGACTTCGTATACCTTCCTGCTTTCCACGGAAGCATCCTCGTAGTCCACATAGTTGAATTGGATCTGCACGATCTCGATCTCGGGATGCTCAGTGAGGATCATATCAAGGACTTCCGCCTTGTCGTGGAAGGAAATGCCGAAGTGGCGAATTTTACCTTC
>JAGCAV010000136.1 GCA_017652545.1 Lachnospiraceae bacterium | reverse complement strand
GTCACCTTCTTTTTCCAGACTGATTTCTTGCTGCCCTTTTTCCAGGTACCGGTAATGGTCAGGGTCGCCTTTCCTTTTCTCTTTGCCGTGATCAGGCCTTCCCGCCTGGAAACCGTAAAAATCTTTTTATTGCTGCTCTTGAACGTATAGGTGATCCGTTTTGTATTCCTGAACGAGATCTGTGCCTGTTCCCCCGCCAGAAAACTCGTCCTGGGTACCTTCGCCCTGAATTTGATCGCGGCCTGCGTGCTGGTTGCCAGCAGAATGCATAGCATAATCAGGATCAGAAAAAAAGCCCGCCCGTGCCTGATCAGCTTTCTCATTCCACATACCTCCCATCTTCTTAAACATCCTCAAATATCCTGCTCAGAGATCCTGCCATGATAAAAGAATCCCAGATTAACCACGATTTTAACACATTCGTAATATATTTGCAATATTTTCGGATGCCCGGGCGCACATTTGCCTATTTTCTTTTCAGCCTGTAATAGACTTTTTTGACCAGCCTCCCCGGTGCTGTCACGACTCTGCCCGCCCTGTAAGGCGCAGACTTTTCCAGGCGTTCGATCTTCTCGAGCGCCTTCTCCTCGGGTGTCTTCCAGTCACTGTTCTTCACCATGCCGTATTTTTTCGTATAGGCATCCGGATCATCGATCAGCGTGTTCAGTTCAAGCAGCTGATAGTCTGTAAACAGGCTCTTATCCAGTTCCTTAAGATCCCTGGCTTCCTTCATTCTGACAGAGATGTCCCTGACATACTGCGCCCGCAGGCTTTTGTCGATCCGGCCCAGTGTGAAGCGGTAATTGTTATACTCCTTCAGGACAAAGTATCCCTTGAAGGTCTCCCACTTCTTCGCGTTCTCAGGCCGGAGGAAGATGTCCCGGATATAGGCGTACTCAACATTCATGGCATAGACCTTGCCCCTGTCCTTTACGGAAGAATTCGGATTGTCCCGCCGGTTCAGGTAATAGGGCGTGTCAATGAACATGGCCCGCCGCGCGTGCATAAAGGTCTGCCAGAAAAAGCCGTTGTCCTGGTAGGACGCCCCCGGCGTCTCATGATGCCGGATCCCGTACGCCTCCAGGAAGCTCCTTTTGTAAATGCCGCTCCAGGTGTTCATGATAAACTTTGTCAGCTGCGGTGTCACGCTGGGATCAACAACTTTGTTGTACCACTCGCCTGACCTGTCGAGGCGGTTGTAAGCGTAGAAAATATTCCCGTTTTCCGGATCCTGGGCAAAGCGGAAAAAATCCGCTTTCACAAAATCCAGGTCATTCGCGGCCGCGATCCGATAAAGATCCCCGAACATTTCCACCGGCACATGGTCATCCGGCTCCAGAATGCCGATGTACTCTCCGGTCGCTTTGGACAGGCCGATGTTCATGGCCACACCATAGCCGCCATTCTCCTTATCCACAATGATGAACCGGGGATCTTCCGCCGCAAATTCCTGCAGGATCGCAAGCGTTCCGTCTTTGCTCCCGTCATTGATGCAGATAAATTCCATATCCTTCAGTGTCTGGCACTGCAGGCTTGTCATCGCTTTTCTAACATACGGCTCCACATTGTATGCGGGCACGATCACAGATACTTTAGGCATGATCCCTCCACTCTCAGTTCTCCACACTCCACACCTTGTGAAACTCCACTCTTAACTCTCCACACTCCACACTTTTCTCAGACATCCGCCTGCCATCTCATTCGTCCCAGCCCGAGCAGCTTGCGCTTGAACTCTTTCTGAGCCAGTTCCATCGACTTTAAGATCACCTCGTCCATATTGTAGTACCGGTAATCTCCGAGCCTGCCGCCGAAGATCACGTTCTCTTCCTGATCCGCCAGGGCTTTGTACTGTTCATACAGGGCCTGGTTCTTCCGGTCATTCACGGGATAACAGCGCTCCAGTCCCGGTTCCCATTCCCTGGGATACTCCCTGGTGATCACCGTAAACGGTGCCGAGGCTCCCGTAAAATGCCTGTGCTCGGTGATCCGCAGCCAGGGCACATCCGGATCCGCATAGTTGACGACCGCGTTCCCCTGGTAGTTTTCCGTTTCCAGCTTCTGTGTCTCAAAACGGGCGGACCGGTATTCCAGGCGTCCCAGCCGGTAATCAAAGTACTCGTCTATGGAACCAGTATAAACCACTTTTCTGAACGAATCCGGGTGTTCAGCCACGTAGGTCCTGTAATCCGTATTCAGAAGAACATCCACTTCCTCCAGCATCTTTTCGACAATGGCGGTATAGCCGTCTTCCGGAATCCCCTGGAATTTTTCATTGTAGTAATGATTGTCGTAGGTGAACCGGAGCGGCAGACGTCTGATCAGGAAAGCGGGCAGATCCCGGCAGTCCCTGCCCCACTGCTTCTGTGTATATCCTTTCACCAGTTTTTCGTAGACATCCCTGCCAACCATTGAGATCGCCTGTTCTTCCAGGTTCTGCGGCTTTTTTCCGTCCGCGAAGCCTTCCCGGCGGATCTGCTGACCGATCTTTTCCCGCGCCTCCTGCGGCGTCATCACACCCCACATCCTGTTGAAGGTGTTCATGTTGAAGGGCAGATTGTACAGTTCCCCGCCGCTCTTGACCAGCGGCGCGTTGATAAAACTGTTGAACTGCGAGAATCCGTTCAGATGATACCAGACTGCTTCGTTGTCTGTATGGAAGATGTGCGGCCCGTAGCTGTGTACATGAATATCCCCGACCTTTTTCGTATGGACATTTCCCGCCACATGATCCCGCCTGTCGATCACCAGGGCACGTTTTCCCGCACGCTGGGCCTCCCTCGCAAAACAGGCTCCGAACAGCCCGGCGCCGACCACCAGGTAGTCATACTTTTCATTTTTCTGTGCCTGGCGCGCTTTCCTGGCCAGTCTCTCCTGCCGGAACACCTCTTCCTGCCGCTCGGAATAGGCATCGCACACCACACCGGCCTCTCCGGCCATGATGACATCTCCTCTGTCAAGCCACAGGGCATGGGTGCACAGCTTTTTCACGGAAGCAATGTCATGCGACACGTACAGCAGGGTCGTTCCGCCAGCCAGCATCTGTGTCATGCGGTCATTGCACTTTCTCCGGAACTGAAAGTCGCCCACTGACAGGACCTCGTCGACGATCAGGATATCCGGGTCCACCACTGTGGCCACCGCGAAGCCGAGTCTGGCCTTCATGCCGGATGAGAAGTTCTTGACCGGTGAATCCAGAAAATTCCTGACACCGGCAAAATCCACGATCTCATCAAAATGACGCTGCATGAATTCCCTGGGATGGCCCAGCACCGCACCGTTCAGAAAGATGTTCTCCCTGGCTGTCAGTTCCGCGTCAAAGCCGGCGCCGAGCTCGATCATGGGGGCAATGCTGCCGCGAACCTTCACCGTCCCGGTATATGGTTTGAGGATACCCGCTATCGTCTTGAGCAGCGTGGATTTTCCGGATCCGTTGGTTCCGATCAGGCCCCAGGCCTCCCCGCGCTTCACGTGCAGGCTGACATCCTTCAGAGCCAGAAATTCCTGGAACATCAGCTCATGCCTGGCCAGCTTGATGGCGTATTCCTTCAGGTTGTTGATCTTTTCATTGGCAAGATTGAACCGGATCGAGACATGATCCACATCAATCGCATTTTTACTCATCAGCGGCTCCTTAAATATACAGGATAAACTTGTCTTTGTTTTTCTGGAACACCGCAAGTCCCAGAATCATCATGACGATCCCCCAGATCCAGCATCCCCAGAAGATGCGCGCGGACGGCAGCTGGCCGTACAGGGCCACATCACGGAAGAACCGGACATAATAATACATGGGATTGACGGTGGTGATCAGGATCTGCAGGCTGTTGGGCAGGCTCTCGATCGGGTAAAAGATCGGTGTCAGATACATCCACACCGTCGTAACGGCATGATAGATGTACTGGATATCCCGGAAAAAGACATGCAGGGCTGCCAGCAGAAAGCCCAGGCCCATGCAGAACAGATACAGCTGGATAAACAGAACCGGCAGAAGGATCATCTGCCAGAAGAAAGGCGAGCGGGTCACAAGCATGACGATCAGCAGGGCGCCGAGGGAAAACACAAAATCTGCGAGGCCGCTGGTCACCTTGGCGACCGTGAATATGTATTTGGGAATATAGGTCTTTTTCAGCAGCGCGGCATTGCCTGTTACCGAATTCATGGCGGAGTTGGTGCTGCTGCGCATGAATTCATAGGTCGTCCGTCCGATCAGCAGATAGACCGGGAAATTCTCAATGTTCCGTTTGAACATGGCTGAAAACACGACTGTCATGACCACCATGACAAGCAGCGGATTGAGCACGCTCCACACATACCCCAGCCAGCTGCGCCTGTATTTCAGTTTGATGTCCCTGGCCACCAGTTCGGCGATCAGGCCCCGGTAGCGCATAAATGTATTGATCCTGTATTTAAGTGTATTCAAAACTGTTCTCCCTCAAAGGCCACCCTGATCACCGGTCTCACGCACAGAGCGGTATCTGCAGGAACGCCATAGGGCATCACCTGCCCGCCGGACGTGATATAGGCGACCGTTGTCAGATCGTGTCCGGGGGTACGAAGATAACAGTCCCCGGCATTTCCGGCTTCCTCTGCCCACGCTTCCAGCTCCTGCAGGCTGGGCGGCGCCAGCAGGTCAGACGTTTCCTCATCATAGGCCGTGCCGTACGCCTCATTTGCTGAAGCTTCCCGCGGATACGCGATCAGTTTCGCTCTCTCTTCTTCTAAAAACAATTCTCCGGGCAGTTCGTCATTCAGCCATGCGCGAAGAGCAGATGAAGCCCATGTCGTCTCCCTGCCCCCCTCATCAAACGCGGCCTCTTTCAGCGGCGAATCCTGCGGGATCTCGGATGCGATCAGCGTCACGTTCTGATCCTCTTCATTCTTCTCCAGCACCCGCCATTTCAGTTTGCCGAAATGGATCAGATCCCCCGGCTGAGCCCCGGAGAGTCCCTCCAGTTCACAGGAAAGATATTTCCGGGCAGCGCCGAACCTGTCGCCAAGCTTTTCGTAGCTCGCCAGGGCATAGCTGTCCATTCCTGCCTTCCGGTAAACAAATCCCTTGATGTTATTGATATAACCGGACGTAAAGCACCAGATCAGCGCAGCGGCCAGGATCAGCAGGATCGCGCTGATCGTCCCTTTGCGGATCCGTCTTCTGCGCCGCGCGTGCGCCTTAAGCTGCCGGCATTTTTCAAGAAGTGACGGGATCTCCCGGACAGAAGCGTCTCCGGTACCGCCAGCCTTCGCAGCTTCCTCCAGTTCCCGGATCAGCTTGTCGTAATCATCAAAATCGGGATCCTCCATCCTTCTTTTCACGGAAGCGACTCTTTCGGCGGCCTCATCGGCAGCGGCTTTCCCGGCCAGTTCATCACATACGGATGCCTGCCGTGCGGCGTCCGCGTAGGAGCCTGCCTGCCTCATCAGACCGGCCGCCTGCTCAAAGATCTCTTTCCTGAGTGAAGGCTTGATCGTCAGCTGTCCCGTCTCCATTAAATGAACCGCTTTCTCATACCGGCTCTGGGCATCCGCTTCATATTCCAAAAAATCGGCATTTTGTCCCATTCTTTACTCCTGGTGTATCTTTGTCCTGATCCGTCTGGCCACGCGCCCGGCCGGTCTCACAATCGCATTTCCGACACGGAAGGAGGCGGATGCCTTAACTTTCCACTCCGCCAGACGGCTCTGCCGCTCAAACTCCCGCATTTCCGTCAGGAGGAACTGATCACAGCTGCACGCAAGCATTGCCTGCAGCGCCCGTTCCCTGCCTTCATGGTAAATATATCCCGGTCCATGTCCGCTGATCCCATACCGGGGAACCAGCGTGTCCTTATACAGCCCGAACAGTTCTTCATACTGCCCGATCTCACTCTGCTGCCGCAGGGAAGCAAGCAGGACCAGCCATGCCTTGTTCGCGAAGCTCTGCATGACCCGCTCATCCGTTTCGCCCTGCCGGGCAAGGATCTGCCAGACCGCTTCCAGGGCCTGGGCCGCACACCCGGCATACCGGGACGCCTTTCCGGTCAGGCTCAGGGAGTTGTCCATCCGGTAGGTCATCAGGGGAGTGTCGACCACGGTGACCCTGTCCGCGAGGTAGAATGCCGCCATCACAAAATAGAGGTCGTTGGCCTGGGGCAGCGCCTGGAACCGCAGCTTCTTCTCCAGCAGAAAGCTCCGCAGATACATCTTGTTCCAGGGAGCGTTGTTGGCAAAGGTAAAAATGTATCCGGGCTGATCCTGCTTTGAGAAAACACCGTTCCCCAGTTTCTTCATCTGCTCCCTGACCAGGTAGCAGCCGTCAGAAGAGACGATCCCTGTCTGATTGTCCATGCGGAAAGCGTCACAGACGCAGATCTGCGCTTCCGTCTGCTCGCATCTGCGGAACATGGTCTCCAGTGCCTTCTTTTCAAAGAAATCATCCGAATCCCAGAACACAACATATTTGCCTTTCGCCGCATCCAGTCCCGCGTTGCGGGCACAGCCGGCGAACCGGTTGGTCTGCGTCAGCACACGCAGCTGAGGATCCTTTTTTTCATACTCCCGCAGTATGGCAAGTGATGCATCGGTGGATCCGTCATCCACGCAGATGATCTCCCGCTCCTTCAGCGACTGCGCGCGCACGCTGTCCAGGCATTTCCTCAGGTATTTCTCCACATTGTAAACCGGTATGATCACCGATACTTTTATCTGATCATGCATGTTTTTTTCCTATGGCCATCTCCAGAATCCGCTCTGTGGCGTGCCCGTCGCATGCGGACATGAATTTTTCCCTGAAATCCCGTATCTTCTGCCGGTCAAAATGGCCGCCGGAATTCCTGATCCATTCTACCATCTCTTCATTGGTTCGACAAACCGGACCGGGGGTCATCTCCTCATAGGGATAATAGAAGCCCCTCCAGTCGTCATAGTCATCAAGATCAGGCGCGTAAAAGATCATCGGCCTGTCCAGCAGGGCGTATTCAAACACGATCGAAGAATAGTCCGTAATGCACATATCACTGGCCATCATCAGGTCGTGGATCTGCATGCTGTCCGTCAGATCGAACACATAGCCCTTCTGCTGTTCGGGTATCTGCGGTCTTTGCCTGACAAACGGATGCTGCTTGATCAGAAAGCCCCACTCATCTCCCAGCGCACGCCTGAGCTTTTCAAAATCCGGAAGTGCCGGCGCAGCCGCGTCGGCTGCGTTTCCCCTGAATGTCGGCGCATACAGCACAAACCGTGTGCAGCCGGTTCCGACCATGTCTGTTCGTTTCCGGCAGGCTGCGTCCATCCTCTTCTTATCAAAAAACAGATCTGTCCTGGCGATCCCTGACGGAACGATGGCGTCCCTGCGGTCTTCCATATGAAAGGCCTCAGCATAGGCCCAGATGACCTCCGGCGAACTTACCGTCACATACGTAAAGTTCCTGTGCCTCGGAAACTGCTCCAGCTCATCCTCATCCGCGCCGAACCGCTTTCCCGTCAGGCTGTATCCGAACTTCTTAAAGGCGCCGCAGGCATGCCACAGCTGAATCACTTTTGTCTCCGGGCGAAGCGGGAGCGCACTGATCAGTTCAGAGGAATCCTCCATAAAGATGTACTCGGCGCGGGCGATTTTCCTTACCGCGCCAAGGCCTGCCCTGAAAAAGGCCGGTGCATTTGCCTCATTCCTTCCCAGGCAGACAGTCTCTGTTCGGAAGCCGTCCATCCCGCGCATCCGGGAACGGATCATCCGGCTGTTATCCGAGATCCTGCTGCCATACTCTTCGAAGAAAACCGTATAACCGGGAAGCAGACTGCCTCTTTTTCGGAACAGCCTGTAGCACCCCGGAAAAAGAAGATGCCACGCGGCTCTTTTGATCAGCTGCTTCACGCGTTTTCTGATCTCCACCTGTTTCTTTTCCCCCTTTGCGAAAGCGGTTGACGGCTTACTTTTTTATCCGGTGTTTTTCCAGCTGCTCCCTGCCGAACGCCCTCTCCAGGACTCTCTGCGTCGCGTGCCCGTCACAGGATGACATGAATTTTTCTCTGAAGGCACGCACCCTTTCCCTGTCAAAGGTATGCTCGATATCAAGGATCCAGTTCACCATCTCCTCGCTGGTCCTGCAGACAGGGCCGGGCGTCATTTCATCGTAGGAGTAATAGAATCCTCTCCAGTCATCATAGTTTTCCAGATCGTAAGCAAAAAAGAGCATCGGTCTTTCAAACAGGGAGTATTCAAACACCACCGACGAATAATCTGAAATGCAGATATCGCTGACCATCAGCGCTTCCTCGATGGACATGGACCTCGTAACGTCAAAGGCAAATGTCCGGGCCTTTTCCCCCTCGATTGGGGGAAGGTCCTTCACAAGCGGATGATGTTTGATGACCAGGACATAGTCCTGCCCCAGACTTTCCGCGAACATGTCAAGGTCAAGCCTGTCAGGCGCCTGCGCCCTGGATGCCCATCCCCGGTAAGTCGGCGCGTACAGGATCACCTTTTTTCCCTTCGCCTCCGGGAATACATGCCATAGCTTCTCGTATGCCGCATCGATCTTTCCGGGCCGGAAAAAAAGATCTGTTCTGATGACGCCGATGGGGACGACCACGCCCGGTCTGTCCTGCAGATCCATCGCCTCTTCATACGCCCATACAACCTCCGGGCTGCTGACGGTCACCGTGCTGAGATTCCTGTATTTCGGATACCGTTTCTGTTCCTCGGTACTCTCGCCGAACAGATGGTCTCCCGTGCTCAGGCCGAACTTTTTGAAAGCGCCGCTGGCGTGCCAGGTCTGGGTCACCTCCGTCTCCTGCCGCAGCGGGACACAGCTGACCGCTTCACTCGCGTCGCTCAGGAAGACCCTGGATGCACAGGCCAGGTCTTTCACCAGCTTCCTGCAGTTTGACCTGTAAACGCGGGCCGGCACAAAATCGTGATTCAGGCAGTGTACATGGATCGTATAATCGTACCTGTTCCTGATCTGTTCATACAGTATTTTCAGGCTGTCCTGCAGTGTGTCGAACCGGTATTCCACAAAAATGACCAGATTTTCGTCTACCGGCTTTCGCGCATGTCTGCGGTATATGGACGGAAGGATCCCATGCAGGAAACAATCCTTTTGAATCCAGCGCAGTCTCCTCCAGATCCGCCTCAGGATCTTTGATTTTTTCAGCCTGGCGATCATTGCTTCATACCTGCATATCTGTCCACGATTCCCAGCAGGACCTGCACCACCGCGTCCATGCCCTCGGATGTGATGTGCTCATAAGGGCCGTGATACGCATACCCGCCGGTTCCCAGATTCGGGCAGGGCAGACCCCTGAACGAAAGCGCAGCGCCGTCCGTTCCACCCCGTACCGGAGGCGTGATCGGGCTGATCCCGGCAGCTTTCATCGCCTCTATGGCATTGTCAATCAGATGCATGTGCTCCTGCAGCACTTCGATCATGTTCCGGTACTGATCTTTTATGATCAGTTTGACCGTTCCCGCCGGATATTCTTCGTTCAGTGTTTTCTCAATGTGGCGCAGTGTCTCCAGCCGGCCTTCAAACCGCTCTGCGCTGTGATCCCGGATGATGATCCTCATTTTCGCTTTTTCCACGCTTCCTTCCATGTTGTGCAGGTGGAAAAAGCCCTCCCGGTCGCTGGTCAGGGCTGGTGTCTCCGCCTGAGGCAGCATATTGGCAATGCGGACCGCCAGAAGCGCGGCATTGATCATCTTTCCTTTTGCATACCCCGGGTGCACGCTGCGGCCGGTAATCTCAAAGAAGGCCTCGGAGGCATTGAAGTTCTCGCACTCCACCTCGTTTTCCGCTCCGCCGTCCACCGTATAGCAGAAATCAGCGCCGAAAGCAGCCAGGTCCAGGTCCTGGGCTCCGCTGCCGATCTCCTCATCAGGCGTGAAGCCGATACAGATCTTTCCGTGCGGCACCCCTGTCTTGAGAATGGTCTCCGCCATTGTCATGATCTCCGCAATGCCCGCCTTGTCGTCAGCTCCCAGCAGCGTCGTGCCGTCAGACGTGATCAGTGTCTTCCCCTTCAGTTCGGAAAGGTGGGGAAACAGTTCGGGAGAAATGGTCACACCGCCCTTGAGCTTTACCTCCCCGCCGTCATAGTTCTCGATCATCTGCGGCTTTACGTCCTCTCCGCTGTAATCCGGAGAAGTATCCAGATGCGCAAGGAAGCCCAGGCTCACCTTATCTTCCAGCCCCTCGGTGGCCGGTATGGAGCCGTATACATAACATTTTTCATCGACCCGGGCATCCTCGATTCCCAGCGCCTTCATTTCCTCCACCAGGTAATTGGCCAGGTCAAACTGCCTGTCAGCGGAAGGTGTCCCTTCCGCGTTCCTGTCACTTGTCGTATGGATGGTTACATATTTCAAAAACCTTTCATAAGCATGCATGTTGGTTATCTCTCCCTGTTTATTATGTGACATGTTATAAGCATAAATGATCCAGAAAACCGTAAAGGTACTCTCTGTACAGCTCCGGCTGTCTGATGGCCGACTCGGCGTGCCCGGCTCCCGGAATCAGCCGGTATTCACTGTATCCGGCTGTTGCCTTCGACATCCGCCTGCTGTTCTCGGGGGTGATGAATTTGTCCTCCAGTCCGTGGATAAACAGCATGGGCACCTGATTGCCGGCCAGATGCGAAATGGGCTTCATCTCCCCGTAGCTGTAGCCGTACCGGATCCTGGAGGCAGCCGAAGCGCATTTTACCATCGCTTTTGCGAGTGGCGAAGCCTTTCCGGTACCTGTGCCGCTCCCTGTCTTCTTGTCGATCATATGCTGCATGACGCCTTCGAGCACATTTTCTATGTCGGCGAAGCCGCAGTCCGCGACAGCAAAGTCGACCGGCAGGCTATCTCCGAATCCGTCGGATTTTGCCCACATTCCATATCCCATCACCGAGGCAGTGGACGCGGCGCCCAGCGATTCCCCGTGAAGACCCAGCACCTTCAGGTCCGGATAGCGGTTTCTGGTATCCCGGATCATCTCGTACAGGTCCTTGCCCTCCCGGATGCTGTAG
>JAGCAV010000135.1 GCA_017652545.1 Lachnospiraceae bacterium | reverse complement strand
GGAGAACAAGCTTCGTCAGACTCTGGCCAGGATTGATGAACTGGTGAAGGAATACGAGGTCGAAGCCATTGTCCTCGGGTACCCCAAAAATCTTGACAATTCCATTGGTGAACGTGCAGAAAAAACAGCTGCTTTCAGGGACATGCTCGAAAAACGCACCGGACTCGATGTGATCCTGTGGGATGAAAGGCTTACAACAAACGCGGCAGACAGAACGCTTGCTGAAGCCGGTGTCAGAAAAGAGAACAGGAAACAGTATCTTGATAAGATGGCGGCTGTCCTGATCCTCCAGGGATATCTGGACAGGATGGCGGCATCTGCTTCGGGGAATGATGATTAACAGGTAAGGTCGTATCATATATGGAAAAAATCAGTTTTACGATTGTTGGAGAAGACAGGCCCGCTGATTTTTACGTGTTGGAACAGACACGGATCGGCGGTTTTTCATATCTTCTGGTCACTGACCGGGAGGAAGGAGATTCTGATGCATGGATCCTTCGGGATCTTTCAGCTGACGGCGAAGAAGAGGCCGTCTATGAGATCGTTGAAGACGAGGAAGAGCTTCAGGCTGTAGCCGGGGTCTTTGAACAGATGCTCGACGACGTGGAGATCGAGTAGGAAACGCCCCGGTCAAACACACATGCATCAAAGATCATTGAGAATGAGAATGCAATGCGGATCGGCGGAGATCCGTTTATTATGATAAAAAGATGAACAAAAGCGCATGGCCGGCTTCCCGGGGAGCGAGAACGGGAAACTGCATGCGCGTCATTTACAGGAGGATATTTTGACATTAACAAAAACTTCAAAGCTTCGAATCATCCCGATTGGCGGACTGGAGCAGATCGGGATGAATATGACTGCCTTCGAATACGAAGACAGTATTATTGTTGTGGATTGCGGACTGGCATTCCCGGAAGATGACATGCTCGGCATTGACCTTGTTATTCCGGATGTCACGTATCTGGAGGAGAATCTGGACAGGGTCAGGGCTTTTGTGATCACCCACGGTCATGAGGATCATATCGGAGCGCTGCCGTATGTACTGAAGAAAGTCAATGTTCCGATCTATGCGACGAAACTGACCATGGGCCTGATCGAACACAAACTCTCTGAACACGGCATGGAGGGGATTGTAAAAAGAAAGGTCGTCAAACCCGGTCAGAGCGTTACTTTCGGTGACCTGAAGGTCGAATTTATCAAGACAAATCACAGCATCCAGGATGCCGTGGCACTGGCCGTCTTTTCCCCGGCCGGCACCGTGGTCCACACAGGAGACTTTAAGGTCGACTATACACCGGTATTCGGCGATGCCATTGATCTGCAGCGCTTTGCGGAGATCGGGAAAAAAGGTGTACTGGCACTGATGTGCGATTCGACGAATGCGGAAAGAAAGGGATTTACGGCATCTGAAAGAACGGTGGGATCGACCTTTGACGCGATCTTTACAGAACATACGGATACGCGCATCATCATTGCCACTTTTGCGTCCAATGTAGACAGGGTCCAGCAGATCATCAATTCTGCCTTCAAGCATGGACGAAAGGTCGTGGTGGAAGGCAGAAGTATGGTAAACGTGATCTCGATCGCTTCTGAACTCGGTTACCTGAACATTCCAGAGAATACCCTGATCGACCTTGATCAGATGAAGAACTACCCTGACGAGCAGATGGTCCTGATCACGACCGGAAGTCAGGGTGAATCCATGGCCGCGCTTTCAAGGATGGCCAGCAACATGCACCGCAGGATCATGATCAAACCCGGAGACACGGTGATCTTCAGCTCAAATCCGATCCCCGGAAATGAAAAAGCGGTCTCAAAAGTGATCAATGAACTGTCCATGAAAGGAGCGAACGTTATCTTTCAGGACGCTCATGTTTCGGGACATGCCTGTCAGGAAGAGATCAAGCTGATCTATTCTCTGGTCAGGCCCAGATATGCCATTCCGGTGCACGGTGAGTACAGACATCTCAAAGCCCAGGCAGAGCTTGCACGGTCACTCGGCATTCCCCGTGAGAATATCTTCATTCTGACAAGCGGAGATGTGATCGAGATGGATTCCGAAGGGGCTGCCGTGACGGGTCATGTCCAGACCGGTTCTGTTATGGTGGATGGGTTCGGTGTCGGAGATGTCGGCAATATTGTGCTGCGGGACCGCCAGCATCTTGCTGAAGACGGAATCGTCATCATTGCCCTGACGCTCGGCAGGTTCTCCAACGAGGTGCTGGCAGGACCGGATATTGTTTCGAGAGGATTTGTTTATGTCCGTGAGTCGGAAGACCTCATGGAAGAGGCAAGGCTTGTTGTCGAGGAAGCCATCGACAGCAATCTGCCGGAACACACAGGTGACTGGAACAGAATAAAGAACGCGATCAGGGATTCGCTGGGAGAGTTCCTGTGGCGCAGGACAAAAAGAAAACCGATGATCCTCCCGGTTATCATGGAAGTGGATGAGTGATATGTCAAATATAGATCAGGCAAAGGAAATCTTCTTTGAGAGCATTCGCAACAGCGACATTTACATCAGATTTGAAAAAGCCAGGGAATCGATCGAAGGCCAGGAAGAGAAAAAGGCCATCATTGACGCGTTCCGGGAAAATGCCTATCAGCTGTCAAACACGGCGGAGCCCCTGGATCACACTGATGAGCTGCAGGATCTTTTCACGACAAGGCGCCGTATCCGCAAGGATCCTCTGATCGATGAATACCTGACAGCCGAACTGGAATACTGCCGGATGATCCAGCGGATCTGCACGGAGCTGCTTATGCTTTCGGATGTGCAGATCGATTCTTTTGAAGACAGGATCCTGGTAAAGTAATGATCACGACAATGAACTGTGATGAACATGACAGACTGGAGCTGTATCTGGACAGCCTGCAGTCCTTTCCGGAGACGGATGAGATCCTGAGAAAGATCCGGGATGAAGCTTTGCGCTGTGAAGTCCCTGTGATCCGCCCGGGAACAGCAAACCTGCTTCGGACACTGATTGCCGCTGTACGCCCGGTCCGTATCCTTGAAATCGGGACCGCGGTAGGATACTCCGCACTGTGGATGGCGGTCTGCACCGGCGGGAAATGCCGGATCACGACCATCGAGATGGATACGGCAAGGATCCTGAAAGCAAAGGATAATTTCAGCCTTCATCCTCTGGGCAGGATGATCAGGCTTCTGGAAGGAGAGGCTTCCGGTGTCCTCGCCGAGCTAAACAGAGAGGGCGACCGGTTCGATCTGGTATTTATGGATGCCGCAAAAGGGCAGTATCCGCTCTTTCTGCCTTCTGTCAGGAATCTTGTCAGGGAGGGCGGCATGATCGTCACCGACAATGTGCTTCGTGAAGGAGATATCCTTCAGTCACATTATGCCGTTAAGAGAAGGAACCGGACGATCCATAAACGGATGCGCGATTATCTTTTTACCCTGACACACGATGAAGAACTCGCAACCAGTGTTCTTCCTGTCGGAGACGGAGTCGCGGTCACGGTCATACAAACGGGAAAAACCGCAGAAGGAGAAAAGGTTGACTGAGCAGAGAACAAAGATGACAGGAAGCGGACGGTACCCGGAACTGCTGTGCCCGGCGAACAATCTGGAGGTCCTGAAGGTCGCGGTGCTGTATGGAGCAGATGCCGTCTATATCGGCGGGGAAGCTTTTTCGCTGCGGGCCGGTGCAAAGAATTTTTCACGGAGCGAAATGGCTGAGGGGATCGCCTTTGCGCATGCGCACAATGTGTCTGTTTATGTGACGGCAAATATCCTGGCTCATAATGATGACCTGGAGCAGGCGGAAGCGTATTTTAAAGAACTTGCCGCCCTCAGGCCTGATGCGATCCTGATCTCCGATCCGGGATTGTTCATGATCTCGCAGCGTGTATGTCCCGATATCCCGGTGCACATCAGTACACAGGCCAACAATGTAAACTACGGAACATTCCGGTTCTGGTATGACCTGGGTGTGCGGCGTGTCGTCTGCGGAAGAGAGCTGAGCCTGCGTGAGATCTGCCAGATCAGGGAACATATCCCTGCAGATATGGAGATCGAAGCATTTGTACACGGAGCCATGTGCATTTCCTACTCCGGCAGATGTCTCCTTTCCAATTTCCTGGCCGGAAGAGACGCCAACCGCGGCGCCTGTACCCATCCCTGCCGCTGGCGGTATTCACTGGTTGAGGAAACAAGACCCGGGGAATATATGCCTGTGTTCGAGAATGAGCGCGGAACTTATATCTTCAATTCAAAGGATCTGTGCATGATCGAACATATTCCGGAACTGACCGGGGCCGGGATCGACAGCCTGAAGATCGAAGGCCGGATGAAAACAGCGCTCTATGTGGCGACGGTAGCCAGAACATACCGGAAGGCAATAGATGATTATCTGAAAGACCCCGCTCTGTATGAATCCAATATGCCCTGGTACCGGGAACAGATCGCAAGCTGTACATACAGGGAATTTACCACCGGGTTCTTCTTTGGCAGGCCTGACGGCTCGGCGCAGATTTATGATGAAAACACCTACCGGGTTGGATTTATCTATCTGGGAATCGCAGGTGAACAGAGGGATGGTTATGTTTCGCTGCAGCAGCGGAACAAGTTCAGTGTGGGCGAGACGGTTCAGATCATGAAACCTTCCGGAATAAACATCGATACAGGGGTCATTGATATTCTCGATGAAAACGGGATGCATATGGACAGTGCACCTCATCCGAAGCAGGAACTGTGGGTAAAGCTTGACGTGATACCGGAAAGATGGGATATCATACGCAGGAGATGCGATGCGCCGGCGGAGATGGCGTAACAGGCAGATCCTTCGGTGAGAATACAGCAATAGGTAAATTATGACATACCTGACCTGGCAGTATTATGTGCTGCTTATACTGACGATCATCATTTATTATCTGCTCCCGCTTTCTGTGAGGTGGGCTGCTCTGCTGGCAGGCAGTATCTGTTTTTATGCCATGTTTATGGGCAGAAGGGCGGAGGCTGCCGTTTTTTTGTGTACGATCCTGATCAGCTACTTCTTTGGCAGGATGCTGGAAAGGAAAAAAAGAAGTGCATCGCAGGACACAGGTGCTTCAGGGGCTGAAGGGATCCTGCTGCCGGCAGCGGTCCTGCTCAGCATCGCACCGCTGATCGTGATCAAAGTATGCTCTTTTTTAAGGGGATATACGGCATATACGTTTTCCGGACTGATCGTGCCGATCGGTATTTCATTTTACACGCTCCAGATCACGGCATACCTGGCGGATGTGCATGCGGGAAGGGTGAAGGCCCTTGAAAACCCGCTGCACTATGCGCTCTTTATCAGCTTTTTCCCCCAGATCGTCCAGGGACCCATTCCGAGACTTACCCAGCTTTCGGACCAGCTCATTCCCGGAAACCGCCTGAAATATGACAACATGAAGATCGGCTTCTACCAGATCCTGGAGGGTGCATTCCTTAAATACATGATCGCAGACAAGGCTGCGGTGTATGTCAATGAGGTGTTTGCCAATTACCGGATCTATACCGGATTCTATGTTGCCGTTGCGGCTGTCCTGTACAGCATTCAGCTGTATACGGATTTCCTTGCCTGCGTCATGATCTCCAGGGGAAGCGCGAGAATGTTCGGCATCGTGCTGCCGGAGAACTTTATGCAGCCGTACCTGGCCGTCTCCATCAAGGATTTCTGGAGACGATGGCATATTTCCCTGAGTACATTCCTGCGGGATTATGTCTATATCCCGCTCGGCGGCGGCAGGAAGGGGAAGCTGCGCCGGTATGTGAACCTGATGATCACGTTTGCCGTCAGCGGTTTCTGGCACGGAGAGGGAATCCATTTTATCCTCTGGGGCCTGCTCAACGGTTTCTACCAGATCGCCGGAGACCTGACTTCAGGTATTCGGGAAAAGATCTATTCACTGCTCAGGATTTCCCCGGGCAGCCCTGCCTGGAAACTGTACAGGAGGTTCAACACCTTTATCCTTGTCACGCTGGCGTGGATGCTGTTCAGATGCAGCCGGGTCTCGCAGATGCTGATCATGCTCAGGAACATGTTTACCGTCTACAATCCCTGGATCCTGTTTAACGGTACGATCGAGAAGACCGCCGGGATGAACCTGAAACAGTGGAATATTCTCGTAATGAGCATTATGGCCATGACTGCGGTCCATCTATGGCGTGAGAAGCTGCGCGGGGAAGGAGAGGGTACGCAAACGCCTGAGGAGATCCTCTGCACGCAGCATGTCACTCTGCGCTTTCTGATCTGCCTGATGCTTGTCCTGTTCGTGCTTCTCTTTGGAACATACGGGTTCGGGTTTTCAGCTTCCAGCTTTATTTACGGAGGATTCTGAGTATGAAAGAAAAGAAGAATTCTCTGAAAACATTGATCGGCATCGTTCTCTTTGCGGCGCTGCTCGTACTCGCTGTGCATGCCGTTAACAGCCGGATCATCTCAAAAGGAACTGAATACGGCTACTACAGCGCAGCGTCAGCCCACCAGGGTTTCTACCGGCTGAAAAAAAACAGTGCGGATGTCCTGTTCCTCGGGAGCAGTCACTGTTACTGCGGCATTTCCCCGCAGACCCTTTACAATGATTTTAAGATCACATCATGGAACCTCGGATCGAGCCAGCAGAGTGTCTGGCTGAGTTATTACTGGCTGAAGGAAGCACTGAAATACCAGAACCCGAAGGCGGTCGTTCTGGAGGTTTTCTATATCATGACCAGTGAAGGAAAAGGCGGAGCCGAGCCATCCATTCACTGGACGCTTGACGGAATGAAGTGGTCGAAGAACAAGCTGGACGCGATCAGATCCTGTCATGAGGAAAGACCCGAGATCAGTCCGACGGCCTTTTTGTTCCCCAATGTGCGTTATCATGAACGGATCTTTGACCTGTCAGAAAATGACTATCCCGGGAACGGCGGTGAATTTGGCGGACTGATGAAAGGTTATGTTCCCTTAAGTGAATCCTACGGAACAGATGCCGAGGTTTTTTCGCCGCTGGATCTTTCTGTCACGGATCAAGAAGACTGGTATCCGAAAGGACGCCTGTATCTTGAGAAGATCGAAAGCCTCTGCCGGGAAGAGGGCATACCGCTGATCCTGATCAAGACGCCCTCCACCCACTGGTCGGTGCAGGAACACAATTCGATCGCGGCATTTGCAGCCGCGTACGACCTTCCCTTCCATGACTTCAATGAAGCCGGTCTGTATGCTGAACTTGACTATGATCTGAGTGTAGACAACCACGATTACGGCCATGCCAACACGCTCGGCGCCGTGAAGATAACAGACTGGATCGGACAGCTGCTGACTGAGCGCTACGGTCTGGAAAGCACTGAGGATGAGCAATGGGCGCGAACAGC
>JAGCAV010000134.1 GCA_017652545.1 Lachnospiraceae bacterium | reverse complement strand
GCGTGCCATAGCTCCCCTTAATACGCGTTCTTATTGATAAACCCCTTAAACACAGTCAGTACAAGAATCTTCAGGTCAAGTCCCAGCGTCCAGTTTTCGATGTAGTAAAGATCGTACTCTATTCGTTTCCGGATCGAGGTATCCCCCCTGTACCCGTTGACCTGTGCCCAGCCGGTCATGCCCGGGCGCACCTGGTGCTTGACCATATACCTGGGGATCTCCTCGCGGAATTTTTCCACATACTGCGGTCTCTCAGGTCTCGGACCGATCAGTGACATATCCCCCTTGAGCACATTGAACAGCTGCGGCAGTTCGTCCAGGCTCGTCCGGCGTATGAAGCGTCCGAACGGGGTCACCCTGGGATCGTTTTTGGTCGTCCATCCCTTCTTCTCCCCGCTCTCACTCTGCACCATCATTGAGCGGAATTTATACATCTTAAAGGGTTTGTTGTGAAGGCCCACGCGTGTCTGTCTGAAGATCAGCGGTCCCTTTGAAGTCAGCTTCACACCGGCGGCGGTAAACAGCATGGCCGGTGAGAACAGAACGATGCAGACCAGAGAACCGACAATATCCATAAGCCGTTTGATCATCCGGTTGAAATTGTCCGTAAGCGGCACATGGCGGATGTTCACGACGGGAAGTCCCAGCAGGTCCTCCGTATAGGGCCTTGTGGGAATGATATTGCCGTAATCCGGAATGAACTTGGTATGTACGCCCGACTTTTCACAGGCCGACACGACGTTGTGCAGTTTATAATATTCGTCCAGTCCCAGTGTGACCGCGATCTCATCCTGTTTGTTTGTTTCAAGGATCTCATTCAGGTCCTGAAGTGTTCCGATGACATGGATACCCCGGTAATCCGTTCCTTCTCCGTAATTGTCATCCAGAATGCCGTTGATCTGGTAGCCCCATTCCGGATTGTCCTTCACCCTGTCAATAAACGCTTCCGCCGCCTTGGAATACCCCACCAGGATCATGTGCTTCAGATTCATTCCCCTGGAACGGATATTTTTCAGCGCCATCCGGATCACATTCCGTTCGATGACCGTCAGGATGATGTTGATCCCGATGAACATGAAGATCATCGACCTGGAAAAGTTGTTTTCCTTGATCAGATAAAGGGCAAAGACGAAGCCCAGCAGCCCGAGGATGTTGGCGACGAATATGTTGCCCGCTTCCAGCCGGCGCCCCTGCACCCGCTTGGGCGTGTACAGATTCAGTGCATAATAAAGCAGCAGAAATCCGGGAATCACAAAAATCAGTGCGGACATGTAGGTCTGCACCGGCAGACGTCCCCGTTCTTCCGGAACGATCAGCCTGAACTGAATGGCCCAGGCCAGCACATATGAAAAAAGAATCACAAGTGCATCCAGCAGGACATGAAGCCTGTTAAAATGCTTCTGGTTGTCTTTGATCATGCATTCTCCCCAATCCTGAGCAGCATGCCCTTCCAGAGCTGAACCTGGATGTCCAGGCAGCTTCTAAAATCTGCATTCCCTCTTTTCCGGCGTTTCATGGGCATAAGCCCTTCCGCCAGTCCCCTCACGTAGTCTTTGCCAAACCCCTTACCTGCAAAGTATACCATCTTTATACCAAATCCCGCCATAAAAAACGGAAGATTGATGATCCGCTGCCATACAGGCATGTTCTTGCGGATGATCCATATGCTGTTGCGGGATGTCAGCCTGACCTTAAACGCGTTGTGTTTGGAGCCGCTGGTTGCGCTGCCGGCATGAAGCACCTGCGCGCGCGGTGCGAAATAACAGTGCCATCCCATCAAAGCTGCCCGCCAGCAAAGATCCACATCCTCCAGGTACGCAAAATGTGCCTCGTCCAGCAGGCCGGTCTGTTCCAGCATCTCCCGCCGCAGGATGCAGGCACCGCCGCAGGCGGAAAAGATCCTGTCACTCTTTACGCAGGCCGTCCTGTCCCTGCCTCTTCCCCTGGCAAAAGCCCAGCCCAGCGCACAGTAAAAATCTCCGGCATCGTCGATCTTCCCGGGCTCATCCATCTGCAGCATCTTCGCCTGACAGGCGAAAGCATCCGGCCTTGCCTTGATGGCCCTGACCAGTTCACCCGTAAAGCCGGATCCGGGAACCGTGTCATTGTTCAGAAGGATCACAAACGGCTCGCTGCTTTTACGGATCCCTTCATTGACCGCGTGGCAGAAGCCGGTGTTTTCATTAAGACAGGT
>JAGCAV010000133.1 GCA_017652545.1 Lachnospiraceae bacterium | reverse complement strand
ATTCCCGGCACCTTTCAAGCAGCGCAGCGGCCGTCTTCTGCAGGTTCGGTTTCTCCTCCGCCCGGCTGACCGTTATCCTCGTCTCGCTCACGGCGTCTTGCTCCCTTCTGTTTGCATTCATGGTCCTCTCCGATGATGATCCCGTACTGGATGCACAGGATCCCGCTGCCGCCGATCGGCTTTCCCTCCGCGCAGTCCCTGCATCTCATTTCCGTCTCCTCCGCCTGGCCGGCTGATTGACGTATCCCTGTTTCCATTTGCGGATGATCTTGATGTTCTCAATGATCACCGGGGCCGGCTGATCCGTTCTCAGGTCGTAGATCGCCGTGCTGCCGTCGCTGAAGCTCACCCTGATCTGTTCCGGACGCTCACTGAAGTCGTGTTCGTAATATGGAACCACCTTCGCGAGCGGTTCCGGGCGCGGATATAGCAGACCATTATTCTCCATCCATTTCCGTGTATCGTCCCTCATGCTTTTATCTCCTCCAGATATTCATCCATGCTGATCTGATCCGTTCCGATCAGCAATCCGCCAGTCGGTCTTCTTTTCAGAATCAATCCCTTATGCAGATTCCCTTTCATTTTGTCCGTTTCGCTCATACCCATTCCGATCGTGAAATCCATCTCCGGCATTCGCACTACCTCGCCGCTGTCGTCTATGAATTCCTTCATGTTTATCGTGATCTTCGCACTCACTGTTCCTTTCCCGATCCTGGTCACTATCATCCGGTTTATCAGGATCTTCATGGCCACGTCAAAATTGTTCCGAAAGTCCTCAAATAATTCCCCTTCAATAGTCAGCTCCTGCGGTTTCATGCTTCCTTCGCTCCCTTTTCTATCTCTATTGTGCTAAAGTCCATTTCCATTTGTTCCTCAAGCGTTTCCGGTGTCCATCCGACCCCGATGTAGTCCAGTACCTTTCCCCAACCCTGATCTATCATCCAGAATTTCCATTCCTTCGGATTCTGTTGGTATAACTTGTCAAATCGATGCGGCCGCTTTTCAAGCTGGATCCCGAAGCCGCACATACTGCAGCCTGTTCTCTGCGCTCCCGTTGTCCTGAGTGTTCCGTCCAGGTCTCTCACGATGTCCCCGTATATCTCCGGTATCGGAACCTTCAGGTCAATCGCCAGTTGCAGTAGGTCCTGTCTGTAAAAGATGGCAAACGGTGCGCTGCGGATCGTGCTTTCCCCGAAATAGTTGCATCCGTTCATCATCAGGCTTTTCTCACGCCTTCCGCCCTCGCTGGCCATCAGCCCCAGGAATGGAACGCTGTTGTGTTCTTTCGCCCAGATATCGCACGGTCTTTCCTTCAGGTAGTAACAGCATTTGTCTGATACAAGGAATGGTGCTGCCTCATATCCCAGCGCCGCGCCCTCCGGATCTGCGCCGCCGAACTTTTCCAACCACCGTTTGCTCAGCTGCATCCGTGTCCCGGTTCGGTTTCCGCCGTACTCGCCCGTTTCTCCTGTGATGATCGCGTGTCTTACTGTCGCGCTCTCCGGTGTCTGCCGCTGCAGCAGGTTGATCTTTCCTGCTATTTCCTTTGATAGAATCGGATACCCGAATTCCTTGATCACGTTTACCTTGCTTTTCAGCGGTTTCACCGGAATCACGCCCAGCTCTTTGTGAACCCTCTGTATACTTTTGTCTTCCAATGATGAGCAGCTTATCGCCGGAACATCTATGTGTATGCTTCTCAAAAAACAGAGCAGCGTGATACTGTCCAGGCCTCCGACGCTGACGTGTGTGTTCAGGTCGCGTTTGTTACACTCGTCTATAAATTCCCGCGCCCTGATCTCTGCATATCTGACCTTGAATTCATAGCTTTGCTTCTGCTTTACCATGAACATCGCGATCTTATGCTCTGTTCCCAGGCGTTTATGTCGCTCTATGACGTTCTCTTTCATCTGTCCGTCACCACTTCAAACCTTCTGGTGATCACGTTGATGTTGTCAGCAGATACTTCCTGTATTTCTTCTGCCCTGCATTTTCTGGCCATATTCAGCGCCGCCTGCCATGAGTGATATTTTTTCGCTTCCTGTCTTGCTTCTGAAACATGGAACGCATTCCTTGTTGTATCGCTTATGAATCCGTCCCGGTGTCTGATTAGAAACAATGATCTTTTTACTGTTATAAAATCCGGATGATTCATGCTTCCTTTGCTTCCTTTCT
>JAGCAV010000132.1 GCA_017652545.1 Lachnospiraceae bacterium | reverse complement strand
TGAAAAAGAGCATTCTGTAAAACAATACTCATAAACAATATGAACAAACGGTACTTAAGAACAAGATAAATACGGATAAAGGAGAATGTCATGAAAGAATTTACGTATGTTATCACTGATCCCGTTGGTATCCATGCCCGTCCCGCAGGCGTTCTGGCCAAACAGGTCAAGGGTCTGGAGAGCAAGGTCGTCATCTGGAAGGGTGACAAGTGCGCAGAGGCCAAGAAGCTGATGGCAGTCATGGGCCTGGGCGTCAAGCAGGGCGATGAAGTGAAGGTCACCGTGGAAGGCCCCGCCGAGGAAGCCGATGCTGCAACAGTCGAAGCTTTCTTCAAGGAGAATTTCTGATCTCCGGAGCCGGAATGTATTTCAGAGACTGACCGGAACAATTGAATACTGAATAAAAAGACCGACAGCAAACGGTATCATAGAGCAGTGCCGTTTGCTGTCACCTTATCAACGGGGGAAAAACATATGCAGGTTGGAACCGGAAAAAGCATTCTGAACGGGATCGCGATCGGAAAGATCAAGATTTATAAAGCACCCAAAATGGAGATCAGCGAAGCGCTGATCACGGATGTCGAAGGCGAGATCGCACGTTTTGATGAGGCAGTGGAAAAGGCGATCGATCAGCAGAACGCCCTTTACGACAAGGCCCTTGAGAGCGCCGGCGAAGAGAGCGCCGAGATCTTCAGCGTTCATGCCATGATGCTGGAAGATGAGGATCTGACGGATGCCGTGCACGACATCATCTCAAGAAACAAACGCAGTGCGGAATACGCGACGAAGCAGGCATTTGACAACCAGGCCGAGGTGTTCGCACAGATGGATGATCCCTACATGAAAGCCAGAAGCGCGGATATCTATGACATCGAGCAGTCTGTCCTGAATGTCCTGATGGGCATCGATACAGACAGCATGCAGGGGACGGAGCCGGCCATTCTTGTCGGCGAAGACTTTGCGCCGTCAGAGACAGTGCGTCTGGACAAATCCCTTCTTCTGGGCATGATCACCAGGGAGGGCAGCTCCAATTCCCACACCGCGATCCTGGCCCGCAGCATGAACCTGCCTTCTCTGATCCAGTGCAAGGAAGTGTCCGATAACTGGGACGGAAAGATGGCGATCCTGGACGGCTACAATGCCTGTGTGTATATTGAGCCGACAGCTGATCTGCTTGACACGCTGACCGCCAAAATGAAGGAAGATGAGCGCAAGAGAGCGCTGCTGCAGGAACTCAAGGGCGAATCAAATACGACCATCGACGGAACCACCATCAAAGTCTATGCCAACATCGGCGGCCCCTCCGACATCGGAGCCGTACAGCAGAACGATGCCGGCGGCGTCGGCCTGTTCCGCTCAGAGTTTGTCTATCTGAACAGCAAGGATTATCCGACCGAGGATGAACAGTTCGAGGCATACAAGCTGGCGGTCCAGTCCCTGGCCCCGAAGCAGGTCATCATCCGTACCTGTGACATCGGCGCGGACAAGAAGGTTGACTACATGAACCTGGATCCGGAAGAGAATCCCGCACTCGGCTACAGAGCGGTCCGCATCTGCCTGACAAGAAAAGACTTCTTCAAGACGCAGCTGCGCGCGCTGCTTCGTGCATCCGCTTTCGGCAATCTGGGCATCATGTTCCCGATGATCATTTCACCGGGCGAGCTCAATCACTGCAAGATGATCCTGGAGGAGTGCAGGAAAGAGCTGATCGCTGAAGGAAAGAAACTGGGAGAGGTGAGCATCGGCATCATGATCGAGACACCGGCAGCAGTGCTGTGCGCGGACGCGCTTGCCATGAACTG
>JAGCAV010000131.1 GCA_017652545.1 Lachnospiraceae bacterium | reverse complement strand
CTGGATGGCTTTCCGGATTCGGGCTGCTGCGGCTTCCACCTTCGGCATGTCTTCCGGAATCAACGCCGGCATGGGCCTGCGCACGGAACCCAGTTCCAGGTTTTCGTTGATCTTCAGAATTGCCTTGATGACGGCGTACATACTGCCATGGCATCCGCACATATCCTCAATGATGGCATTGACCTCGTGCTGGATGGGCCGGGCTTTTTCCGGTGTACCTTCGCGGATCAGCCGGTCCATGGTCAGGAACAGCTCCGGCATCGCCGCATAGGTGCCGCCGATACCGCCCGCCGCGCCGCAGCAGCGGCCGGCGACAAACTGCTCATCCGGTCCGTTGAAAACCACACAGTTTTCTCCGCCGGCCCGCAGGAACATCTCGATATCATAGGTGGGCATGCTGGAGTTTTTGACGCCGATTACCCGCGGATTCTGCCGCATGGTTTTAAAGAGCCCCGGGGTCAGGGTGACGCCGGCCAGCTGGGGAATGTTATAGATGATGAAGTCCGTGTTTGGCGCCGCTGCGGAAATATCGTTCCAGTACTGCGCGATGGCGTATTCCGGCAGCCGGAAGTAGATCGGGGGAATGCTGGCGATGGCGTCCACGCCCGCGCGCTCCGCATGGGCGGCCAGCTGGCAGGATTCCTCAGTATTGTTACAGGCCACATGAGCGATGATCAGGCATTCGCCCTTCACTTCCTCCATGACCGCCTCCAGCAGGGCCATGCGCTCTTCCTTTTCCTGGTAGATGCATTCCCCGGAGGAACCGCCTACATAGAGGCCCTGAACGCCCTTGTTCACCAGGTGCCTGGCCAGACACTTGGCCCGGTCAGGACTGATACGGCCTTCCTCGTCATAGCAGGCATAGAACGCGGGGATCACGCCCCGGTATTTCTGAACAGACATATGCATACTCCTTCCCTGGAATGGTTAGCCCTTGACAGCGCCCATGGTGATGCCGCGGGTGAAGAATTTCTGGAAGATCAGGAAAATAATGATGATCGGGACGGAACCCAGGGCCGCGCCGGCCATGATCAGGCCGAAGTCCGTGGACAGTTCCGTCTGCAGCTTGGCGATGCCCAGGGAGATTGTCAGCACCTTGGTATCGTTCAGCATGATCAGTTGCAGGAAATAGTCGTTCCAGGCCGTGATGAAGGTGAAGATCGCCAGGGCACCGATGCCCGGCTTGATCAGCGGAATGACGATCTCGATGAAGGTCCGTGCTTCGCCGGCGCCGTCGATCCGGGCGGCCTCCAGCAGCTCCCCGGGAATATTCTCGCTGAACTGCTTCATCAGGAAAACGCCGAAGGGCCAGCCTACAGTCGGCAGAATCACAGCCCAGAGCGTATTGTGCAGCTTCAGGAAAGCCAGTTCCTTCAGCAGCGGGATCAGGATAACCTGCTTGGGCAGGGCCATGGCGCAGATGAATACGGAGAAGAGCAGTGCCCGCCCGGAGAAGCGTTTTTTGGCCAGCGCATAACCGCCCATGGAGGCCGCGATACAGGTCAGGCCCATAGCCGCAGCGCAGATGAACACGGTATTCAGCAGCCAGGTAATCGCCGGGCGGTTGAACAGCTCGTTATAGTTGCGCATGGTGACGGTTTCACCCGTAGGGAACCAGACCGGCACGGCAGAATTGACTGCCTGCTGGGTCTTGAAGGATCCGGTCAGGATCCAGTAAAGCGGGAAGATGAACAGCAGCGCCAGGATAATCAGCAGGATGACCCCGATCACAGAATAGGCGGTCACCTGATGGACGCTGTGATCCGTGTTGTCCGGTTTGTCTTTGATCCGGCGTGATACGTTTGCAGTCGTTTGCATAAGGTCTCCTCCTTTCAGCCGTTATCGGTCTTGGCCAGCCTGAACTGAATCGCGCTGAACACGGCGATAATGATCGCCAGGATGATGCCCATGGCGCTGCCGTATCCGTAGCGGCTCAGCTTGAAGGCGTTGTAGTAGATGTAGTACATAATGGTCTGGGTGGAATTGTTTGGCCCGCCGGAGGTCAGCAGCTGGATCAGCGCAAAGCACTGGAAACTGTTGATCGTGGTGATGACCAGGATATACAGGGTGGTGGGCATGACCTGGGGCCATTTGATCTTCCAGAACACCTGCATGTTTGTCGCTCCGTCCACGGAAGCCGCCTCGATCAGGGAATGGTCCACGTTGCTCAGGGCGGAGACGTAGAGCACGATGGGCTGCCCGACGGAAGTGGTCAGCAGGATCGTGATGATACAGGCCAGGGCGTAGTCCGGATTGCCCAGCCAGTTGATATTCCGGGTGATCAGCCCGAGGTTTTTGAACACATAGTTCAGCACGCCGTAATAGTTGTTGAAAATCCATTTCCAGACCACGGTGACCGCTACGGAACCGGTGACCACCGGCAGGTAGAAAACGCACCGGAAGAAGGATGTGTGGCGGTCCCTCATTTTATAGATCAGCGATGCCACCCACAGGGAAAACATACAGGTGACCGGCACGCTGACCAGCACGATGACAATCGTGTTGACCAGCGCCTTGCCGAAGATGGCATCCTGGAACATTTCGACGTAATTGGCCAGACCGATCCAGCTGAAATCGGTCATGGTGTAATTGAAAAAGCTGGTGACCAGGCACATGCCCATGGGGAAAATCACGAAGCCCAGGAAGAAGACCAGGCTGGGCGCCATGAAGAGATAAGCGGCGATGTTTTCCCGCCGGCGCGCCGCTCTCATGGCCGGGGAAACCACCCTGCGGGCGGGGAAAGCTCGGGTCGTCATCGGGATATTTCCCTCCTTAAAAAGGACAGGCGCGCCCCCGGCCCGGAGGGGGAACGGAGACGCGCCTGATTCGTCATGGATTGATACCGGTTCTATGGATTATTTCTGATTCGCGTTCTGACAGTAGACCGCTACTTCAGCCGCCACATCGCCGCCGGCGAAGATGCGCTGGAGCAGGTTCCACCATTCGGTCCGCTGCGCGGCCCAGTTGGGAGTGACCTGGTAATAGTCGCCGAGGTAGGGCATGAAGATGGCATACTCGCCGTTCTCAGCCTTGTCGGTGCCGGCGTAGATGTCGCCGAGGGAAGCGCGGGTGGGGAAGAAACCGGAGGCGTATACGCTCTTCGCGGCCTGGGCCGGATCGTCACATACCCACTTCACGAAGGTCTTGGCAGCGGCCACTTTGGCTTCATCGCCATTGTCGAACAGGCCGAAGCCCCAGATGCCGCCCTGCAGTTCCGGCACGCCGTCGTCAGAGGGGAAGGCCATCGGGAATACCTTCACGTCTTCCGCCAGGCTGGCTTTGTTGGAAACGGCCGCGGAGGCGTTCCAGCAGAAGCCGATGGAGATGGTGGAGTTGCAGAACAGGGCGATTTCATCACCGGCGACGATACCGGCATCAGCATCCAGCTTCCCGTCTTTCACGAGCTGCTGGAGCAGCTGCAGCGCCTTGATGTTCGCTTCACTGTCCATGGTGTAGGCGGAGTGATCCGGCGCGGTGAACTGGCCGGAATACAGGTTGGTTACCAGCGCGCGGGTACCCTGGTCGCCGCCCTGGCCGCCGCAGTATACGACCGCGGTGGGGGCGAAACCGGCTGCATTCAGCGCGTCCAGTGCGTTCAGGAAGCCTTCGGTGGTCCAGGTGTGCTTTTCTTCATCAATATACTGGAGGGCACCGGCTTTTTCGAAATCGTTGTAGTTGATGACCATGCAGTGGGTGGTCATGCACAGCGGATATTCATAGTAGACACCTTCGGAGTTTTTGCAGGCCGCTTCCACGGCAGCGCTGGCGGCGATGATGTCATCCTTCGTGTCTGCCCACAGGTCGCTGATGTCCAGCATCTTGCCGGCCGCGCCCCAGTTGGCGACCAGGCGTTCCGGACCTTCCATGATGATGTCGGGCGTGGTCTTCGCTTCGATGGCGGTGGTCACCTGATCATCACCGGACTGGTAGTCCAGATACTGAACGGTCACTTTGATCTCGGGATGCACGGCATTGAAGTCCTTGATGATGCCGTCCACGGTTTCGGCATTTCCCCAGCTGCCGATGGGGTAGGTCCACAGGGTGATTTCCACCTGGTCATCCGCCAGAGCGAACGCCGGCAGCGCCAGGATCAGGCACAGGAACAGGGCGATGAGTTTCTTCATAATCTGGATCCTCCTTTTTTGATTGGCCGGTTTTCCCGGCTGATAACGGTTCTCTTCCTGCGTTTCACAGGTTCTGACTGAAATATACTACAATTAAAAACGTCTGTCAACCCTGTCTTGAAGAAAAAATTGAAAAATTGGGATAAAACAAGCCAAAATATGACGTGTTACGCCTTGACACGCTTCCCTGGTTCCGATATAATGGTCTCGAAATGTAGGACATTTAGCACCGAATGACAAGAGGGTGACCGTTTTGAGTGCCGAAGGACAGGAAAAACAGCGGGAAAAACGATACATCACTGCCTTCCGGGAAATCCATGACTATATTTTGCGCCACCAGCTGAAGCCAGGGGATCTGCTGCCCAGTGAGGCAGAGCTTTCCCGGGAGATCGGGGTCAGCCGCAACGTGATCCGGGAGGCCATCAAAAGCATGGAGCTCATGGGCATGGTGGAGGCCTGCCCGGGGCGGGGGACTGAGGTACGGGAATTCACGATGGATTTCGTGTTCCAGAATGCGCTCTTCTTCCGCCTGGCAGAGGACGAGAAGAGAATCCGCCAGATGTTCGACATCCGGAAAACGCTGGAACTGGGCTATATGCGCCAGGCTTTTGACAGCATCTCGCAGGAGGATATCGCGAAGATGCGGGAGATTGTGTCGCGGATGCGCATCAGCTGGGAGGAGAGCGGTGCTTTTGCCCGGGAGGACCGGGAGTTTCACAAGCTGCTCTTCAGCGCCGTGGGCAATCCGGTGCTCATGTCCCTGCTGAATGCGATCTGGGCTGTGGATTCCGGCTATCAGCTGGAGGAAAAGCTGCCCCATCTGGCAAATTCTGTCGTGAAGCACGAAGCAATTGTGGAAGCCCTGGAGGAATACGACTACCTGAAGTTTGCCCATGCCATGTACCGGCATTATTCCTCCGGAAAGTATCAACCGGAGCAACACAACTGGGAAGAATATTAAGTGAATATTTACAGGAAAGAAGGACTGCAGCTATGACAAAAGAGGAACTGTTTCAGATCATGAAAGGAACGATCATCGTTTCCTGCCAGGCCACCCCCGGAGAACCGCTGTACGACCCGGAGCGCTCCGTCATGCCGCTGATGGCCCGGGCAGCGAAACAGGCCGGTGCTAAGATGATTCGTACCAGCTCTGTGCGGGATATCACCGGCATCAAGGAGGAGACGGGCCTGCCCGTCATCGGCCTGATTAAACGGGAATACCCGGGTTATACCGGCCGGATCACCATGACCATGCGCGAGGTGGATGAGTGCATGAACGCGCTGGCTGATATTGTATCCATCGACTGCACGGACACTGTCCGGGGAGACGGGAAAACTGCGCCGGAATTCCTCCAGGAGGTAAAGAAAAAGTACCCGAATATCATCATCATGGCAGACTGCGCCACGCTGGAGGAAGCGAAAGCCGCCTATGAAGCCGGCGCGGATCTGGTGGGCTCCACCATGAACGGATATACCGCGGCTACTGCCCACTGCAAAGACGGTCCGAACTTTGAACTCGTCCGGGAGATGGCGGCGGAACTGCCCTGTCCGGTGATCGCGGAGGGCCGTGTGCATACGCCGGAACAGGCGAAGAAAATGCTGGAGATCGGCGCCTGGGCCGTGGTTGTGGGCGGCGCGATTACCCGACCGCTTGAGATCGCGGCGCGGTTTATGGCGGTGGTCGTATGATTCTGGCGATTGATCTGGGTGGCACGGAAGTCAAGATGGGCCGGGCGGACCGCCTGGGAAACCTGTATGAAACCATCTCCGCGAGCGTTTCCTTTGACGGATACAAAACCCCCCTGCTGGAAACGGTACTGAAAACGGCGGAGACGTTCCTGGCTTCCTGGCCGGAAAAGCCGGAAGGAATCGCAGTTTCCGCCTGCGGCCAGGTGGATTCGGAGACCGGCGTGGTCATCGGCACCAACGGGAATATCCCCGGATACGAAGGGACACAGCTGAAGGCGGCCCTGGAGAAAGCCTTCGGCGTAAAAACCCGGGCGCTGAATGACGCGAACGCGGCCGTCCTCGGAGAAGCTTTCACCGGCCGGGCAAGAGGCCTCCGGGATGTACTGATGATCACCCTGGGCACCGGCGTGGGCGGCGGCGTGATCACAGGCGGCCGACTTCTGGACGGGCGGCGGGGGATTGCCGGAGAACTGGGACAGTTTACGCTCCGGGCAGACGGTCCGCTCTGCCCCTGTGGCAAGCGGGGCGTTTTTGAGTATTACGCCTCCACCACCGCACTGGTGCGGCAGTGCGCGGAACGCACAGGCCGGGAGGGCCTGAACGGGAAGATCATCTTCGGGGAAATCGGGCAGGGAAATGAAGTCTTTCGGAGCGCCCTGGAAGACTGGATCCGGGATATTGCGGAAGGGCTCACCAGCCTGGTGCATCTCTTTAATCCGGAGATGATCCTCATCGGAGGAGGCGTAAGCCGGCAACAGAAGCTGCTGATCGATCCCCTTCGGAAGGCGGTCCTGCGGAGATGCATGCCGCGGTTCGCAGAAGGACTGCAGATTGAGAGCGCGGAACTGGGAAATGACGCCGGGATGATCGGCGCAGTCCGGTTCTGGCTGGACAAGGAGGAGGAAAAATGATTCTTGACACCCTGGACTGCATTGTGAAATATGCTGGGATCAGTCCCAACTTTGAAACCGCGGTTCGCTGGCTGCAGGAAACGGATCCGGAGGCGCTGGAGCCCGGAAGGACGGATATTGACGGGGAGAGAGTGTATGCCGTTATGTCGGAAAACCGGCTGGAGCCGAAGGAGCCGGTCTTTGAAGTACATCGCCGCTATGCGGACATTCAGATTATCCTGCGGGGCCGGGAAGGCTTCCGGTACGGCCGGAAAGGCAAGGAACTCTCCGGAAAGCCGGAAAATGACGTCTGGTTCTGCGAAGCGGACCGGCAGGTACCTTTTGAGCTGGAGGAAGGCGGATTCACGGTTTTCCTGCCGGGAGAGGCGCATGCCCCCGGGCTTTATCCGGAGAAAGACAAGGGGCCTCTGTCTCCTGCGGCGCCCGTACCGGACCGGAAGCTCGTTGTGAAAGTGCTGATGGACTGAGAGAGGAAAAAAGGTATGCTGATTGTCAACGCTGTTGTATTTGACGGCAGAGAATTCCAGAAAGGCCTACATCTCCGCCTGGAGGGCGGTGTGATCGAGGAAACCGGAGAATTCCTGTCTCCCGGGGAGGGAGAGGAAGTTCTGGACCTGGGCGGGGATTTCCTGGTACCGGGTTTTGTGGATGTACATATTCATGCCTTCCGGGGGCATGATACCATGGATGGGGAGAAAGCGGTCCGCGCCATGAGCCGGGACCTGGCGGAGCTGGGAGTCGCCGCCTTCTGCCCAACCACCATGAGCGCTTCCCCGGAGGAGACAAAGAATGCCCTGCGGGGGATTCGGCAGATCATGGAACGGCCGGAGGAGAACGGTGCCCGGATCCTCGGAGCGCATATGGAAGCACCCTTCCTGCGGGAGGAGCGAGCCGGTGCCCAGCGGAAGGAGTTTTTCCGGGATCCATCGTGGGAGGATTTCCTCTGGATGACGGACGGCCATCCGGAAATTGTCAGCCTGATCACCCTGGCTCCAGAGCGGGCGGGCAGCGAGGATTTCATCCGGAAAGCTGCGGCCGCGGGGATCCATGTTTCCATCGGCCATACTTCGGCAGATGCGGAGACGGTGCACGCTGCTGCGGACTGGGGCGCCGACCACGTGACCCATACCTTCAACGCCCAGACGCCGGTGCATCATCGGAAGCCGGGCGTGCCCGGCGCCGCTATGACAGACGACAGGCTGTACTGTGAAATGATCTGTGACGGGGTGCATCTGCACCGGGATATCGTTCGCCTCATTGCCCGCTGCAAGGGCCCGGCGCAGGCTGTGGCCATCACCGACGCCATGGAGGCGGCGGGCATGCCGGACGGCGAATACGCCCTCGGCGGCCAGAAGGTGACCGTACAGGCCGGCCAGGCCCGGCTGGCGGACGGCACCCTGGCAGGATCCGTACTGACCATGCCGAAAGCCCTGGAAAATCTGATTCATACCTTCGGTATCGCGCCGGAGGCCGCCTGCGCCATGTGCACCGCCGCCCCCGCGGCGTCCGTCCACGAAACAGCCGCCGGGCGGATAATTCCCGGAGCGCCGGGCATTCTGACCCGCTGGACCCGCGAATGGAAGCACGCCGGCGTGATCCGGGTATAATCCGGCTGCAACAGACAGTCATGAAAAAACCGCTTCGGAAGCAGCGGCCAGACCATTGATAAACCTCTGGAAACAGGGGTTTGTTTTTTTACCAGGGCCTGTTTCTTAAATCATAATCATGCATAAGCATGAACAGCCCAAGGGTACGGTAGTGTGAAATATTCTCTGTAAATACCGGTCTTCTAGTACATTCCTCGATTCACTGCCCATCCTGTGGGCGACGGAGCTGATCAGCATCCACATCTCTCTCTGGCCTTCAGGGTATATATCTCCTGTCCTTCAATTCTCTGAAACCGTTGGTACATAAGGTCCAAAGCTCACTCTGGTAGTACAACGGTTGTACGTTTGTCCTGCCCTTCCATACATATTTTGTCTTACTTCCCTCAAAGGTAGCAAAACGGTAGTCAGCCTTCCGGCCAAAGGGAAAGATATGCCGCACAAAGCCGCACAAGGCAACGATTTGCGCTCTGTCGGCTACTGCTGCCGTGACAGATGAATAAAAGTTGGATCATAGTACATTTTCTACCGGCTGACTACCGCGGAGGTACTGTCCTGGCACGTAGCTGTCCACCACTCAGACAGTGTGAGTTTAAGCGAATCAACTGCCATGCGCTTTTAATTCTTTCTTATTCCTGTACATCTGTTCATCCGCCCGTTTAAAAACATCCGCAACGGTATGGTCTTCCATCGGATCATATAATGCGATACCGGACGCTACGATAACTCCTGCGCCTTGTTTTTGATGAGCCTGGGAAGTCTCTCGGATGGTCCGAAGCAGCAACTCCCGGTTATCATAATCCTGCCCGGAGAGGATCGCCGCGAATTCGTCACCACCAATTCTGAATACCGGACTGTGTTTGAAAGTTTCGCAGATCAGGCGACAGCCCGCGATGATCAGTTCATCCCCGACTGCGTGTCCCTGGGTATCGTTCGTCTTCTTCAGATCGTTTAGATCGAAAACAGCGATGCCAAATGGCGGTGCGTCCTGGTTTTCAACATGCCGCTGTAAAAGGTTCTCTTCCTCAAAGTATGCATACTTGTTCCGGACACCGGTCAGAGAATCCCTCCTGGCTTTCTCGTTCGCCTCATTCAGAATGCGGATATCTTCGTCGATGTTTTCCACACACAGGATCACATGGGTATCGTCGTTGGCCAGCATACCGGAAAGGCGTACATAAACCGGCTGTCTGCCCATCTGCAGGCGGTATTCTACACTGGTCATAGCAGAAGAACGCAGCCTGCTCATCAGTGTATTC
The DNA here is from genome assembly GCA_017652545.1 of Lachnospiraceae bacterium. Next base: position 3,816 of record JAGCAV010000131.1, on the reverse strand, counting down.
TTATTCAGGAATGCAAGCACCTTTTCTAAATCCTGCGGATAGATGACTGTCCGAGCATCACCCTTCAATTTTTCGAAGAAATCTGTCCCTTGCGCTGGTTTCTGAAGAACATCCAGTAGATTGGTAGAGGAAAACTCAGAGTATTCGTTTGTGGCAGTATTCACGTAATAAATCACATCATATACCCGTGCAAGGCTGTTTGCGACCTGGTTGAACAGTTCCCGTTCCGTTTCCAGCCTTTTCTTTTCCAGCAAGGCACGGTGTTCCGTATCGATATTACGAACCGTGAGGATAAAGTAGTTTTCCTCTCCGTGAATACCACCTTTGATCAGCCTCATGGAATGATAAAGCGGTTTGCCATCGATCATCAGGCGATAAATGAATTCCTTTTCCCGTCCTTCTGTCAGTGTCTCTTTTTTTATGTCGTCCGTAAAAATGTGCTGATCCTCTTCGTATACCACCAATCGTGCATCCCGAGCCATGCTTGTGAAGAAATCCTGGCCAGATTTTTCGATCTGCAGAGAATTGTATTCCGCATTGATCGAATACCACCGGTATTCATTGGTTTCGGAATTCACAATATAAATACTGGAAAAAGCGCCCAGGAAAGCTTCCGCGATCTTTCCGAGTATGGATTTACTGTCCGTCTGCTGACTCCTTTTGACTTCTTCATCCACATTTTTAAAGCCGCCCACGATGCCGGTCTTTCCGCCTGGTAGATCCAGCCTTGTGAACTCCACCCGGTAATGCCGAATCTCGCTGTCAAATACACGGCGAAAGGGTACAGAATAAATCAGGCTGTTCGACGTGTTTTTCACGATGTTCTCAGCCGTAACGCTATCCAGGAATCTCTGCCTGTCTTCCTCCAGAACCAGCTTCGAATAAAAAGCAAGGGCATCAGAGAATCTCCTGATCTTTACCGCCATATGAGCCGGCATGAGGTGCTCCATTTCCGGATCAATCCGATACAGCTCAAACTGCTGGGTCTCCACATCCCTGATGAGCCATAAGGAATCGTATGCATTTGTCAGTGCTTCAATGACCGCGGAACGGATCGCTTTGTCTGATTCTGCCTGCTGATGCATGTCGGTATTATCCGAGACGAACACAAAATACAAACCCGAGCCAACGCCGGATTCCATGTACTGGCCGTAATCCGTAATCCAGCGGATTCCGCCATCTTTACGCACAATCCGGTATTCCACATAATCCTGGTCATCTTTGTTCTCTCTGACCTGCTTCGTTACAGAGGCGGCAACCATTTCATAATCCGCAGGATGTACCATCCCCCTGAATGTGAAGCCGGTATATGCTTTGAACTCATCCAGACTTTCGCAGCCGAAAATATCGCAAACTGCCTTATTGGCATACAGCAGTCCTTCACTTTCGTCCGCTCTGTAGATAAAGAAACCGCCCGGTATATGATCACCAATCTGTCCAAGCACGGAAAGAATCCGCTCGACTGGCAGCACCTCATCCGGTTGGCTGATGGAGAGAATCGCTACAGCTACAGCGATATCACCTGTTTTCGGATTCACATCGATCCTGCGGGCAAAAGAATGTACAACTGACCCGTCCGGCATGGTTTCATCATATATGAGTGGTTTCCCCTGCTCTGTACAGTTTTTCGCGATAATGTTCACGAATGGCATGTTAAAGGGGTTGTATTTATCTACTTGTTGTTGCGGAACCATCAACCCAAAGAAGCGTTTCAGAAACTCCCTGTAAGAAGGATTGCTTCGTACAAGCCGCACCTGATTGCCATTGATCTCAATGATTCCGACCGGTATAGTGTTAAACGAATTATGGAGCAGGTTCTCATCCTGACTGGCAACCACGTCCAGATCGTAAAGATTGATCCGTCCAATTGTCTCAAAATAACCGGATACATCCGGATCCTCAAATCCAATCTGTCTTCCCGTCTTATATCTGTCCAGAATTTCCTCAATAGGAACAGGCTTGCAGAAATAATAGCCCTGCAGCTTGGAGCATCCGATCTCCCGGAGGAAACTTGCCTGCTCCTCTGTTTCCACGCCTTCACAGACTGTGCTGACCCCCAGGGACGCCGCCATCTTCATAAGCTCCGTCAGAACAATTCGTGCGCTGTCTCCTTCGTTCAGTCTGCGCATAAAGCTCATGTCGAATTTGATCAGGTCAAAACGGATGCTCTGCAGAACCTCAAGCGATGAATATCCGCTTCCGAAGTCATCCAGCCATACCGGGAAGCCAAGTTGCTGAAAGCGCTGGATCTGCGCCTTCATGTACTCAAAATCACTGCCGATTATGCTCTCTGTGATCTCTACCGTGATCATCTCATGCCGGACACCTGCTCCGTCAACGCGTTTCCTGATTTCTTCCACGATATCACATGCACTGAAATCCGATCTGGAGAGGTTAATCGACTGTGGAACGACGGTCAGCCCCGCCTCCTTCAGGAGTCTCATTTTCACCAGCACCTGTTCAAGCATATACAGATCCAGTTTGTAAATCTGCCCGGACTCCTCCAGATGAGGAATGAACTCAGCCGGTGACAAGATACCTTTCTCCGGATCTGTCCATCTGGCAAGCGCTTCTTCTTCGCATACCCTGCTGTTTGCTGCCCGGACAATCGGCTGATAATATACCTGAATCCACTTTTCGGAAATAGCTCTGTCAATGTTGCTCAGAATATAGCGACGGTTTTTATCTGCTTCGCTCAGGTCTCTTGTATAGAATTGAAAAGAGGAAGTTTCCAATTTTCGGATGCTGTCACAAGCCATTTTTGCCCGGTCATACGCATTGCTGACCGGCACATCCTCAATACTCGTTGAGTAGATGCCAACCCGCACCGGCAGATGTTCTTCCAGCTTTTCCGTTTCATCAAAGAAAAGCCGCAGGCGGTCTTCAAGCCCGACCTCTCTAGAAGCTGCAGCGAAACGATCTGCGCCGATATGACAACATTCTTCATGCCCGAACATTTTTGCCAGGAGGTCCGCAAAAGCCTGCAGGAGCCTGTCTCCCGCTGCGAATCCGTTCCTGTGGTTATAGTATTTCATCCCGTTCAGGTCGATATACAGAAGGCAGGCCTGTTTTCCTTCGCTGAAAAAGCGTTCCTTTTCGATTTCACACCGCTTGAAGAAATATGCCAGGCTCGGAAGACCGGTCAGCGAATCATAATTTGCAGCCCGCAGGATGCTCTCCTGATGCAGAACGCTGTTGATCATTCGGTTCATCCCGTTGGCAGCCGATTCGTCTCCTTCAATGTAGACACCTTCGTCTATATACCAGACATAAGCGAGCCGGACACCTGGTTCAGGATATACATGGATTCCATGGGCATGAACAACATGATAGTCCGATTCCACACCGGCCTTTGTGCGGAATACGGCTTCGTATTCTTCGCTGCCTTCGCCGGATGCAAAGCGAAAGGCTTCCCGGGTAATCCGTGCCACGTCATCAGGGTGCGCATCTTTATACATGTCATGATCCATGTCGTAACACGCCTGATCCCGTTCGCTATAGCCAAGAAGCCGGCAGAAGCCGTCTGAAAGGACGATGGTGATCACCTGTCCATCAATAAACTGATATACGGCAAACGGAACTGGCAATCGTTCCATGGTTTCCTGAATTCCCGGATCAAAACGATATTTTTTCGTAGGGGGCATGGTAAATCCTCCTGCTGTCATTTTCTGCCTGGCCAGCTGCAATTCAGCGCTTTCCCGCTCTTTCGTTGGTTTCATGGCAGGTGACCGATCACTGTAAAAAAACCATTCTTGGCAATTGTCCGCCATCTTCATGACAATTCTACCACATGGGGCCGTCTTTTACCAGATACCT
>JAGCAV010000130.1 GCA_017652545.1 Lachnospiraceae bacterium | reverse complement strand
TGAGACAGCCGGAAATTTCAGGCCGCTTTTCCCGACGAAGCGGTACTGCATTTTGTCGTAACGCTCTTCTTTTGCTTTGTAGATGGGTGGGATCATAAAGATGCTCCTTTCATCAGCCGGCATGCTGAGTGCCGAAATCTTACTTTTGGCGACTATATCAAAAAATAACAGAAACAAAAGGGTATTAATGAAATCGTTTGCATTATACCCCATAAGGAGCCTGATGTCAAAGCCTTATAAATTTTCCCTGATTTTTCAACAAATATGATGTTTTTTTCTGAAAGGTGATTTATAATGAATACAGGCTGTTGTTTTGCTGATAATGAAAACGATACACTAAAGACAGAAGAATAAACGCATAATACATACTTAGGGAAAAGGATTTTCACATATGGGAGAAAAGAAAAAGCACGCCACCATCGTTGATGTTGCCAGGGCGGCAGGGGTCTCCCCCTCTACGGTTTCGCACGTTCTGAACAGTACATCTTCCATTTCTGATGCGACGAAGCAGCAGGTCATGCAGGCGGTGAGAGAACTGCAGTACATTCCCAACACCACGGCAAAGATGCTGCGGAAAAAGCGCAGCAATATTATTGTATTGAACACGCAGGATATGACATCAGAGTATTATACCCTCGTGTACGAGCGCCTGATGGAGTGCTTTCAGAAGAGCGGGTATCTTCCGGCGCTGTTCTGCGGCAAGTGGGATGAGCAGCAGAATGCCAAAAATATCAATACCGCGATCGAGTACCAGGCAGAGGGGCTCATTTCCATCGGCGGCGTGCAGAAGAAGGAGCTGGCGAATGCGGCTTCACTGGGCATCAGGGTGGTGCTGTGTGATGAGTATGACAAGGCCTTTCCCTGTGTGGACTGGAACAATTTTGAGACCATGCGCGGCATCGTGAACGCTTTTTGCCTGGAAGGAAAACGGCGGATCGTATACATACACGCCAGCCAGCATAAAAAGCAGGATTCCACGATGAAGCGTATCGCGGGCTACCGCCAGGGCATGCTGGATAACGGGCTGACGCCGATGGATGACTTTTTCATTCTGTCGGATATGGAGTCCCGATACTATACCACGAACCTGCATTTTGACCGGCTCATAAGCCATCTGTCGGAAATGCCAAGAAAAAACTGGCCCGAAGTGATCCTGTGCGAACATGACGCGGTGGCGAACGCAGTCACCTTCTCACTTGTCACCGCCGGCATCCGTGTGCCGGAGGATATTCAGGTCATGGGGTTTGATGACACGGCGTCGTCAGTGTTCTCAAGACCGTCGCTTTCCACGGTGTGGCAGCAGCCAAAGGTGCTGGCAGACGCTGTGTTCTCCATGATGAAAGCATCTCTTGACGGCGAGGACTATCCGCAGCATGTAACCCTCTCCCAGAGCGTCGTGCTGCGGGAATCCACCACCATTCAACCGGAGAGCCTGGAGAAGGCGGGAGTCATCTACCGGGCGGACAATGAAGGATAGATGGCGCCGCTGATCAGTCAGGGTCTCTTTTTTTCTGTGCGAATCTTGCGGAAAATGTTTGATTATCACAATAGGATGGGTGGGCGCGCTGTGTGATACTGTAAACGGTATCGGAAATCTGCCGGAGATGAAAGGAGATCAGTATGAACGAGTCGAAACTGTTTACGATCCTTCCGGATTATGTGTGCACACCGGACAGCATGGAGATCGATCACAGAAACGGTGATCTGATCGTATCCTGTCCCAATTTCGCCGACGACAGCTTTAAGGGCTGTGTGATCCGCATCGACAGGAACAAAAACATCACCAAATGGTTTGATGTGCCGGTGGAGGAGACGACCGGCCTGGCCAGAAATATGGGCATCGCCTTTGACGACGACTACAATATCTATCTTTGTGACAATATTCCGTGGCTGGGAAGGGAAGAGCTGAACTTCAAGGGAAGGGTCCTGAAGATCACAGCCGATGAGAACGGGATCGTGGACTGGCATGTGGTGGCGTACGGAATGGAGCATCCCAATGGCGTGAAGATCCGTGACGGCTACATGTATGTGACGCAGAGCTACCTGACAAAGATCCCGGGGCCGGATGGCCATCTGGTCAGCGGCGTTTACCGCTTTGCCCTGGATGACAGGGATATTGAGGTGACCAATACCCTTGAAGATCCCCATCTTTTCACCACATTTGTGACCGAGAACGAACAGTGCCAGTATGGCGCGGACGGCATTGTCTTCGGCGCGGACGGAGCGCTGTATGTGGGAAACTACGGGGACGGGATGGTCCACAGGATCACCTTTGCCGAAGACGGATCCTGCGCTTCAAACGAGCGCTGGGCCGGTGACTATGAACTGATGAAATCCACGGACGGGATGATCCTTGACGAGCGGACCGGGGATATCTACATCGCTGATTTCAATGACAATGCGGTCTGCCGTGTGACAAAGGACGGGAAGGTGAGCAGGATCGCGTCATCCCCTGACTGCACAGGCCTGGAGGGCGGACTGGACCAGCCCTGCGATGTCTGTATCTGGGAGGGAAAGATCATAGCCTCCTGCTTTGATCTGGTCACCGATGAGACAAAAGTGAATACAGCTCATGAGATGCCCGCCACCATGGCGGAGGTCGAGCTGCCGTAACGGAAGGGAAAGGAGGCCCGGTATGGAAGATATGATGAGGACGCTTGTGGTGACAGAAGACGGATCGCTGGAGGTAAGGCGCATACCGATGCCTTCCATCACACCGAAACAGGCACTGGTCCGGACCATCAGCTGCGGGATCTGCAACGGGACGGACGCGAAACTGATCCATCGCCGTTTTAAGGGAGTCGGTCAGGACCAGTATCCGCTGATGCTCGGACATGAGGCTGTGGGCGAAGTGATCAGGCTCGGAAGCGAGGTGAAGGGATACCGGCTCGGCGACAAGGTCCTGCTTCCTTTTGTGGATCCGGATCCGGTGCTTTATCCGGGGCTTGGAAGTGCCTGGGGTGCCTACAGTGAATATGCCGTTGTCCATGATACCGCCGCGTATGAGGAGGGGAAGGCACCGGAGTGCGCCTATGGCCAGACCGTTCTTCCCGAGGATGTGGATCCGGTGGACGCCGCCATGATCGTGACCCTCAGGGAGGTGTTAAGTTCCATTAAGCGGTTCGGGATCACGGCCGGAAGCAGTGTGGCTGTATTCGGATGCGGTCCCGTGGGACTGACCTTCATCCGTTTTATGAGCCTTCTGGGCGTTCATCCCCTGATCGCATTCGATGTCAAGGATGAGAAGATCAGTGAGGCGCTGGCCAACGGGGCAGATTTTGCCTTCAACAGCCGCGTCACAGATCCCGGAACAAAGATCCGTGAGATCTGTCCGGACGGTGTGCAGTATGTACTGGATGCGGTCGGCATGCTTCCGCTGATCAACCAGGCGATGGAATTTATCTGTGACCAGGGAAAGATCTGCTGCTACGGCATCTCTCCCGACTGCAGCATGCAGCTGGACTGGGAGAAGGCGCCTTATAACTGGCAGGTCCAGTTCCAGCAGTTCCCTAACAAAGCGGAGGAAGGCGCTGCAACAGGCCAGGTCATGCAGTGGATCAGGGACGGGGTGATCGATCTGAAGGATTATATCTCTGATTACTTTGATTTTGACAATATTCTGGATGCCTTTGAAAAGCTTGAGCGGCGGGAGATCAGCAAGAAGGGAATTGTCGTATACAACAGGGGAAACGGGTAAGACGATGAGCAGATACATACTTGCCCATGACCTGGGCACATCCGGCAACAAGGCGAGTCTGTTTTCGACAGACGGCGAGTTCATCGGCAGTGAAGTTTTCGGCTATGAGGTCGACTACTTCAACGGAACCTGGGCAGAGCAGGACGCACAGGACTGGTGGAAGGCTGTGTGTGCCACCACCCGGGAACTGATCAGGAAGACCGGTACGGATCCGCGGGATATCGCCGCGGTCAGCTTCAGCGGGCAGATGATGGGCTGCCTGTGCGTGGACAGCAGCGGAAAGCCGCTGCGCAGGTCGATCATCTGGGCTGATCAGCGGGCGCAGGAACAGGCGGCAAAGCTGGAAGAAAAGATCAGCCAGAAGGATTTCTACCGGATCACCGGCCACCGGAACAGCGCTTCCTACGGTGTTCAGAAGCTGATGTGGATCCGGGATCATGAACCGGACATTTATGCACAGACCTGCAAGGTCCTGAACGCGAAGGATTATATCGTTTACTGCCTGACCGGCGTTTTCTGTACGGATTATTCGGATGCCAACAGCATGACCTGCTTTGACATCAACCGGCTGGAGTGGTCGCAGGAGCTGGTCGGCTTATCCGGGATCGATCCGGACAAGCTTCCGGATGCGCTGCCATCCGTCACCGTCGCGGGGACTGTGACAAAAGCGGCAGCGGATCAGACGGGACTGATCGCGGGCACACCGGTGGTCATCGGCTGCGGGGACGGGGTGAGCGCGAGCGTCGGCGCCGGATCGATCGAGCCGGGAAAGACCTACAGCTGCATGGGAACCTCCGCCTGGATCACGACAGCATCGGATAAGCCGGTGTTTGATGAACAGATGAGGACGGTGACATGGGTCCATGCGGTCCCGGGCCTCTATGCGCCGAACGGGACAATGCAGACGGCAGGCGGCGCGTACAGCTGGCTGAAGAACACCATCTGCCGGATCGAGACGGCCGGGGCGCTGAAGGAGAACAAAAGTCCGTACGACCTGATGGAGGAGGAGATCGCAAAGAGCCCGCCGGGAGCGAACGGTGTGCTGTTTCTTCCCTATCTGCTCGGTGAGAGGGCGCCGCGGTGGAATCACCGGGCCAGAGGCGCTTTCCTCGGACTGAAGGCGGAAAACACCCGCGCGGACATGATCCGGAGCGTGATGGAAGGGATCACGCTGAATCTGAATGTGATCCTGGAAACGCTGCGCTCATCCGTACCGATCCACGAGATCACGGTTGTGGGCGGCGGCGCGAAGGGGCAGATCTGGCGCAGGATCATGGCGGATATCTACGGGACCAGAATACTGGTGCCTCAGGTCCTCGAGGAGGCGGGTTCCATGGGAGCGGCTGTGATCGCCGGTGTCGGAACAGGCCTTTTCCCCGATTTTCATGTGATCGACCGCTTTGTGCAGATCACCGATGTGCAGGAACCTGATCCGGCTGCGGCGAAGGCATACGAACCGGTGAAAGCACTCTTTGATGCCTGCTACGACGCGCTGGAACCGGTATTCCCGATGATGATGTGAACTTCAGACACAGGAGACAATCAGATGATAAACACGGAACAACTCACGGAAAAAACACTTGCCGGTATGTTTGACCATACCAACCTGAAAGCGTTCGCCGACCGCGGCGCCATGGAAAAGCTCTGCCAGGAGGCAAAGACGTACGGGTTTGCCATGGTGGCGATCAATTCGGTGCAGGTGCGCCTGTGCAGGGAATTTCTGGCCGGTACACCGGTCCATGTCGGAGCTGCCATCAGCTTTCCGCTGGGACAGACGACCCTGGAAACAAAAGTGTTCGAGACGCAGGACGCGCTGAAAAACGGGGCGGATGAGATCGACTATGTGGTCAACCTGACCGAAGTGAAGAACGGGAACTGGGATTATATCAGAAGGGAAATGGAGGGCATTGTCACGGCCTGCCGCAGCGCGGGTGCCATTTCCAAGGTCATTTTTGAGAACTGCTATCTGGAGAAGGAAGAGATCAGGCATCTGGCGCAGATCGCCCTTTCGGTCAGGCCGGACTTCATCAAGACGTCCACCGGCTTCGGGACAGGCGGCGCGCTTGTGGAGGATGTCAGGCTGATGAAGGAAACTGTCGGTGATGCGGTCAAAGTGAAGGCGGCAGGCGGGATCAGAACCTGGGAAAGCTGCAGGGAAATGATTGAAGCCGGTGCCGAACGGATCGGCACCAGCGCAGGCATTCAGATCCTGGAAGCGTTCAGGAACAGTCAGTCCCAGTAGTCCAGTTCATCAGAATGAAGCCCGATATTTTCTGCTTTAAAGACAGGATTCACGCCTGTCTTTTTCTGTTTCTCATAATCCTGAAGCGCATCGATCGCAACTTTGCCGAGCAGCATGCATGCCGGCAGATTGATCAGGGTCATTCCGCCCATGGTGATATCCGCCATGGCCCAGGCAGCGTCCATCGGCATGGCTGCGCCGAGAAAGATGATCAGGACACACAGACATTTGAAGAAGATCCTGAACCCACGGCCGGGTTCCTTTTTCCCGTTCAGATAGATCAGGGCATTGTCGACGTAATACAGGTTTCCGATCAGTGTTGTGAATGCGAATAAAAGCATGGCTACGGTGATGAAAACGGGTCCGACCATACCGAACACGGTCGAGATGGCCTTCTGGACATACATCGCACCGGATACTTCGGCTGTATGGGGAACGCCGCTGGCCAGACACATCAGGGCTGTGGCAGTGCACAGAAGAAGGGTATCGATGTAGACAGAGAGGGTCTGGACCAGCCCCTGCTTGACGGGGTGGGACAC
>JAGCAV010000129.1 GCA_017652545.1 Lachnospiraceae bacterium | reverse complement strand
GCCAGCTCAACCTCATGCATGGTATCACGGCTGTAGACAACACCCGGGTTCTCATTGGGAAGATCGATCCCGGTCTGGATCCCGAAATTGAAATCTCTCTGGGCGTTGATGAAGTTGGATATCCCCATCCGCATACCGACCTGCATCAGCGCGTCATTACAGGAATTGACAATGGCATACTCAAGCGTCTCCTCGCCATGTCCGTATTTGTTATCGCAGTTGATCTGGGTATCTGTCACGAATTCACCGCCGTCGCAGTAGAATTCATCCCCGTCCTTGACGGCGCCGCACTCCAGCGCGGAGGAGATGGTCACGGGCTTGAAAACGGAACCCGGCTCGTAGCCCTCTGATACGCAGAAGTTGCTCCACATTTCGTTCAGGGCCGTGACATACTCGTCATCATCCATCTTTTTCAGTTCGGAATTGGTATAGAACTGGGACATGTTCTGCGGTTCGTTCAGATCAAACCGTGTATTGCAGGCCATGCCCAGGACCTCTCCGCTGTTTGGATCCATCACGACCACGCCCACGTTTCTCGCGCCCTTGTGGTCCGATTCATCCGTTCCGTAGGTGTTGTCAAAGTCCTGGATATATCTTTCCACGATCTCCTGGATATTCATATCCAGCGTCAGAACCAGATTCTTCCCGTGTTCCGGCTTGATCGTCTTCTTTTCAAATTCGGAATCGGAGTTCAGGTATCCGAAGATCCTTCCGTTGGTACCGGTCAGGAGGGAGTTGTAATAGTTTTCGATCCCGACAATGCCGTCGCCCAGATCGTTCGCAAAGCCGATCACATTGCTGGCCATCTTCCCGTAGGGGTATTCCCTGTCATAGCATTCCTCGAACCAGATCCCCCTGATCCTGGAGAGCTCCTTCTTCTGCGTATCGGAGAGCTGTCTGGATTCGTCCGTTGACACATACGCGTCATACGCTTTCCTGTCTTCCTCAGAGATCTTCTTCAGAAGAACCTGGTACTGGGAATTCTTTGTCTTTTCCCCCTCCAGCCTGGAGCGGATCTTCTCATCCTCGAGTCCGAACACTTCCGTGAGCGCCCGGATGGTCGGCTCAATGCTGTCCTCATTTTCATTGAGGTCCTTGCAGTCCATGACAACGTTATAGACCATGTCGCTCTTGGCAAGGACGATCCCGTTGCGGTCCATGATCTCACCGCGCCTGTAGGGAATGCTCTGCGAATCGTAATTCTGCTGCGACAGAACCTGACGGGCATACCTGTTGCCCCTTGTGAGGTTGATGTACATGATACGCGACATCAGGAACACAAGGGCCAATAAAACAAATGCAAATACAGCCAGAAGCTTTATTTGCATCTTTCGGTCAAATTTCAGTTTTCTTTTTCGTCCAGCCAAATTCTTATCCCGTAATCAGTTACCGTTCAAAACCGTCTTCTTATCCTGCCCATAACAGGGCCATCCGCCTTATTAAGGCTTTTTAAGTATATTCCGGGAACAGTGGATTGACAAGAGAATTGTTTCTTAACTTAACTCTCAACGCTTCAAACTCCACACCGCGTCAGTCAGGGAGCGCCATATACTGCTTGACATAATCAGGTACGGTCCCGTCATATGTCTCGATCTGCTCCTCGCTGGCATAGACCATGCCCAGCTTCTCCATCGCTGTTTTCTTGACATCCTCCAGGTTGACGGAGGAGATCACACGGTTGTATTCCTCGTCATTGTCGATGCGCAGCGCCCCGAGTGTCGCCTCCAGATAGGTGGACCGTTTCTGAGCAGCCGTGTATCTGGCCTGCAGACGCAGGTAGTTCACGCAGATCAGAACCGTCACCACGGCAGCCACTGTCAGAAACATCACATAGCCGAAGTTCATCTGCAGTGATCTCTCTCTGTTCGCAAGTGCCTGGGAACTGATCCGGCGCTCCTCTTTCTGAGGACGTACCTTAGGCTGAGCCTCGCTCAGCGCATTGTTTCCCACGACATAATAACTTTTCTGTACTGCCATTCTCTCTCGCCTCTGCTTCCCGATATTCCCCAGCAGACCGGTCAGGTCTCATCCGGGTTTTTAATTCTCTCAAACACTCTGAGCTTTGCGCTCTTGGATCTGGGATTTTCTTCCATCTCCTCCGCATCCGGAATGATGGGCTTTCCCGTTATGATCCTTCCTTTCGGCTTCTTCCCGCATACACACACCGGAAAACTCTTCGGGCATGTGCACGGATCCTGCGCCTTCCTGAAAATATTTTTAACAATGCGGTCTTCCAGTGAATGGAAGGTGATCACACAGATCCTTCCTCCGTCATTCAAAAGATCGATCATCTCCTCCAGAGAATCCTCCAAAACAGTCAGTTCCGCATTGACTTCTATGCGTATTGCCTGAAAAGTCCTTTTGGCTGGGTGTCCTCCGCCCGCGCGGACGCGTGCCGGTATCGACGCTTTTATAATTTGAATTAACTCCCCAGTTGTTTCAATCGTGTGATCCGCTCTTGCACTCACGATATGTCTGGCAATGTTTTTGGCGAACCGGTCTTCCCCATAGTTTTGAATGATGCGGTAAAGCTCACTCTCACTATACCCATTCACCACATCCCGGGCACTTTTGGCCTGTCTCTGATCCATTCGCATGTCCAGAGGCACATCCTCTCGGTAAGTGAATCCGCGGTCGGCTTCGTCCAGTTGATAAGAAGAAACCCCCAGATCCAAAACGACCCCATCTACCGATGAAATTCCAATGTTCGCAAGCTCCTCTTTCATATGGCAGAAATTACTGCGAATGATGAAAGTCTTGCCCGCGTACTCCCGCAGCCTTTCGGTTGCGGCAGCAATTGCCGCAGCGTCCTGATCAATACCGACCAGCCTTCCCCTGTCTGACAGACGACGGACAATCTCAAGAGCGTGTCCGCCTCCGCCCAGGGTACCATCCACATAGATCCCGTCGGGCCGGATATTCAGGTTTTCAATACACTCCCCCAGAAGAACTGACTTGTGCTCAAACGTCATAAACGATCCTCCCCTGCAGAATATGGCTGCCTGCCATCCTCCTGCGAATGCGCTTACAGTTCAAATCCAAGCTCGCCCATCTGTTCGGCAATGACATTAATGTCATCAACAGCATTGATTTCCGTCCACCTGTCTTTACTCCAGAGCTCAACTCTTTTGTTCATTCCGGCCAGAACCACATCCTTCTCCAGACCCGCAAATTCCCGAAGCGTAGAAGGCACGAGAATTCTCCCCTGCTTGTCCAGTTCCACGACGGCAGCCCCGGCGACAAAAAAGCGAGTCAGCTTTCTCGAGTCACCACGGTTGACAGGCAGTGTATTCAGTTTCTCCTGGAATTCCTCCCAGGCGTGTGGCGGAAAGAGATACAGGCAGCCATCAAATCCCTTTGTGACAACAAATTCCCCTCCGAGATCTTCGCGGAATTTTGTCGGGACGATCAGCCTGCCTTTGGTGTCCAATGTATGATTGTATTCACCCATGAACATCATCATCTTGCCTGCTTTCACGGAAAATGGCGAAACGGCGACCAGGCCTTCCCTCTTTTCTCAGGCTTGAACACAGCAAATACCCTCGACAGTTTGGGAATACCCACCACCTATTAACCATTTACATCCACTTTTTACCACCTGTGACATAGTTTAATACATAGAACATGGAATTTCAAGACCAAATGTGAAGAAATACAATATGAGAACATTCGTTCGAAGTGTGTCCGTTACAGCCGGTTTTCCGGACGGACCGCACAAAAAAAGAGACGAGAAAAATTCTCGTCTCTTTCATCAGATATTCCCGGACAGAAGGCAGCCATCGTCCCCTGCCTGCGTCTTTTCAGTTCGTGATCTTTGTGGATACATTGAAATCCCGCAGGTCCGTGACAAGCTTGTGGTAGAATGCCTGGCCGCCATGAACGATATCGTAGGTCCTGGCGTCAGCCCTGGCTTCCAGATGCCTGCCAAAGCTGCAGTTCTCGACATCCTCCGGCCGGTACAGATCCACATCGTTTCCGGGCCAGAAGATGTATACGCCCGGAACCGCGTCCTCGTCAGACCCGACGCCCGTCTGCTCCAGGAGAGCGCGCCCTGTCGATTCGTAGCTTGTAAACACATGGGCGTAGCGCCAGACAGTCCGTGTGAAATCAGATACCCTGAACTGGTCGAGCCAGCTCTCATCCATCATGCCTTCTTCATTTTCTTTGGAAATGATCAGCACGATGGGGAACAGCCTGTCAGGATCCCTGATCGCCGTTTCCAGCATGTCTGTCTGGTCATCCCTGAGGATCCTGCGGCGGTTCTGGCACTCAACGCCGTTCTTCATCCCGACATTGTCAACGACCGCCTTGTAGTAGCCGGGATAGCTGAAGAACATGCCGCTGATCTTGTCGACATCATGTTCCGGCGCGGGCTGCGCGAAGCCATTGTTCACATAGAACCAGATCTGTCCGTCCTCACAGAAAAGCTCCCCGTCAGAGTACCAGACGCGGCCGCCCACCTCCAGGTCGACATGCATCAGGTTGAGTCTCATGAACCGTCCCTTCCGGTCGAAAACGATGCGGACACGGTATCCCATGACCTCCAGGTTCAGGTTCTCCGGCTGGAAAGGCATGTTCG
>JAGCAV010000001.1 GCA_017652545.1 Lachnospiraceae bacterium | reverse complement strand
GAGAAATTCCCGACAGCCCATATCGACAGGGTCGATATGCAGTATCTGTATTCAGACGGGGACCTGTTCTATTTCATGAACGTGGAGACCTACGATCAGATCGCGCTGAATCAGGAGACGATCGGTGACGCGCTGAAGTTCGTCAAGGACAATGAGATGGTCAAGATCTGCTCCCACAAGGGAAATGTCTTCTCCGTGGAGCCGCCCCTTTTCGTTGAACTTGAGGTTACTGAGACCGAGCCCGGCTTTAAGGGCGATACAGCACAGGGTGCCACAAAGCCCGCGATCGTGGAGACAGGCGCTCAGGTTATGGTCCCGCTGTTCGTGGAGACCGGTGACAAGCTGAAGATCGACACAAGAACCGGTGAATACCTGTCCAGGGTGTAATCCGGGTCATCTGTAACTGAACAAGACAGAAAAAGAAAGGAAAGCATTCAAAGCGGACGCTTTCCTTTCTTTCATATAAGCATGTTTTATATAACTTTGGAGGAACAGCAGGATGATCAGTCAGAAGTTAATGGCTGCCAGACAGACGGAAGCACAGAATGGAAAAGTGATCCGGGAAGGAGACCGGCCGTGCTTTCATCTGACGCCCATGTCCGGGTGGATGAATGATCCCAACGGGTTTTCGTTTTACAATGGGAAATACCATATGTTCTACCAGTATAACCCGTATTCCTCAACATGGGACCGCATGCACTGGGGACACGCGGTGAGCAGCGATCTTCTGCACTGGGAGTACCTGCCGGCAGCGCTTGCCCCGGATGAGGTTTATGATGAGGGCGGGTGCTTTTCCGGAAGCGCCGCGGCCATGCCGGATGGAAGAATGCTGCTCATGTATACCGGTGTCAGAAACGAGAGGGATGAGACCGGCCGGGTCAGGGATGTTCAGACGCAGTGCATGGCTTTTGGGGACGGCACGGATTTTGAAAAATATGAAGGCAATCCGGTTGTTGATGAGACACAGCTGCCGGAAGGCGCAAGCCGGTGGGATTTCCGGGATCCGAAGATCGTCAGGCAGGCGGACGGAACCTGGCTGGCCTTCGTCGGAAGCAGACCTCAGGACGGGAGCGGCCAGATCCTGATGTACAGGAGCGGCGATGCCCTGCACTGGTCCTATGCCGGGAAACTGGCGGAGAATCATGATCGTTACGGGAAAATGTGGGAATGCCCCGACTTTTTTGAACTGGACGGAAAGCATGTGCTGCTGGTCAGCCCGCAGGAGATGCTGCCGGAAGGCTTTGAGTTCCACAACGGGTACGGAACTGTCTGCCTGATCGGAGACTGGGACGGGAAGGGGGCGCTTGCGGAGGATCACATCCAGGCCATTGACTATGGGATTGATTTCTATGCGCCGCAGACGGTGCTGACGCCGGACGGAAGACGGGTCATGATCGGCTGGCTCCAGAACTGGGATTCCCTGACGATCCGGGAGCCCTGGGAACCCTGGGCGGGACAGATGAGCCTTCCGCGGGAACTGTTCCTGAAGGACGGAAGACTGATGCAGCGTCCGCTTCGGGAACTGGCGCTTCTGCGCGGGAAGCCGGTGACATATGAGAACCGGCTGATCAACAGTCCGACGCAGCTGCACGGCATACGCGGGCGCGTTCTGGAAATAGAACTGGTGGTGCGGCCCAAGCCCATGGAGCAGCCTTATCACAGGTTCTCCCTGTGGTTCGCGGCCAATGAAAAATACCATACCGGTCTCAGCTACAGGCCGTATGAAGGGACCCTGAAGATCGACAGGAAGTTTTCCGGATCCAGGCGGGGGATCATCCATCAGCGCCGCGCCCTGATCGGTGTCCGGGAGGAGCTGCGGGTGCGGATCATACTGGATCGCTTTTCGGCGGAGGTATTTGTAGGCGACGGGGAGCAGGTGATGAGCGTATCGCTCTACACGCCGCTTGAAGCGGAGGATATCATTTTCCGCTGTGACGGAAGCGCGCTGATCGACGTGAAATGCTGGAAGCTTGGAATCTGAAGCAAATAAAGGTTTATATCGGGACCTGAAACGTATATAATATATAAATAAATATATAATCCATAGATGAATGGGGACGATTCTTTTGATTTACTGGGAAGAAAGTCAAAAGGATCGTCCCCTTCGATATATGCAGGAAACATTCAAAAAATATACAGGAGGTGGAGCATGCGAGAATGGACCAGAGAGGAACGGTATCAGGTTTTGGAAAGCCCGGAGCAGATCAGGGAACTGCATGAGCGGATCAGCGCTTCGGCCTGGCGACAGACATTCCATGTACAGCCTGTGACAGGGCTGTCAAGCGATCCGAACGGATTTGCCTTTCACAAGGGTGTCTGGCATCTGTTCTATCAGTGGTGTCCGTGGGGGGCCGTTCACGGACTGAAATACTGGTATCATGTGACAAGCCCGGATCTTGTCCACTGGAAGAATGAGGGTGTCGGTCTGGCGCCTGACACGTACTACGATAACCGCGGGACACATTCCGGATCGGCCATATCCGACGGTGAGGACCTGTATTTCTTCTACACAGGCAATCACAGGGACGAGGACTGGACACGCACACCCTACACCTGCGCAGCCAGGCTGGGAGACGACGGAAGACCCGTCAAGCGGGAGAAGCCGCTGTTCGGTCCGAGGGATGACTTCTCAGAGCATCAGCGCGATCCGAAGATCGTCTGGAATGAGGAGAAGAAGAGATACTATATTTTTATCGGAGCCCAGACGCTGGACGGAAAAGGAACAGCCCAGGTCTATTCCTCGGAAAAGCTTTTTGAGGGATGGCAGTTTGAAGGGCAGCTCCATGTCGTGGGCTACGAGGATTTTGGCGGCATGTGGGAATGTCCTTACATCGTGAACATCAGCGGGAAGGACCTGCTGATCTTCTCTCCGCAGTACACGAAGCTTCCCGGGCGGGCGGAGAGTACAAACCATAACGTGTATTTCATCGGCACCATGGACTATGACACGCTTACCTTCACGCCTGATGAAGGGTACAGCTATCTGGATTACGGGTTCGATTTCTACGCGGCCCAGGGAGCGGCCAACGTCGGAGATCCCGACAGGGGGATCCTGATCTCCTGGATCGGTCTGCCGGACAATCACTATGCCAGCGCCGAGGAAGACTGGGAAGGCAGCATGACCCTGCCCAGGGAACTTCGGATCCGGGACGGGCATCTGTACCAGTATCCGGTCCCGGAGGTCACCGGGCTGCGGGAAGAGGAGATGGCGCCGGAAGGAAAGCTGCCTGCCGCGGGAGAGAGGGAGCTTCTGTGCGATGGCGGTGACCTGGACCTGAACCTGTTCACAGACGCGGACGGGAACGGAGGCCTGACAATCCGCTATGACGCGGCATCAAAGACCGTGACGATCGACAAGAGCGGCCTGAAGCTGCG
>JAGCAV010000128.1 GCA_017652545.1 Lachnospiraceae bacterium | reverse complement strand
GACCATTTGCCCGGTCTGAATAAAGTGCAGTGCCACTTCCCATCTCCAGCAGATGAAGCACAGGAAAATAAACAGCAGGAGCATTTTCCATATCGTATAACTGCGGAGGTAGGTGACCTGTCCATGTTTGTCAATCGTTTTTTTCGTCCAGAGCGGATTCAGCCACAGGGGATATGCCGAGCCTTCCATGCATCGTTTATATCCTTCGATCGCAAACCGGCGTCCTTCGTAGGTATCATACGCCCTTTTCCTTCCGGTCGTTCCGATCCACAAGCCTGTCCAGTCAGCCACTTTCTTCCGCCATCCCGTCAGTTCCGCCTTGTTCTCATGGATATCGGTGATCTCATCTACAACATCAAAATAGGTCTCATACAGGAGGATCCGGTCCGCCTTCTCGAACAGATACGGATCGTTCAGCAGTTCCGTTCCCTCCAGTTCGTTCTGTATGGCTTTTTCACGGACCCTGGCATAGAATTCGGTGAAGCATGCCATCCGGTATCCTGCCCCATAGACAAGATCCGATATTCCGACCGTGACAAATGCCAGCAGGTACCATGCGATAAATGTAATTTCAAATTTTAGGAGCTCCAGCTTATGCCCGTTCATCATTTTTCTGGAAAGACTGACCGCCTGATTGCCGGAGATTCCCGGGTTTTCCGCCACGATATAGGGCACAGCCCAGTAGGAATACCGCTTGATGATGCCGCCCACGATCGTGAGGCTCCAAAGTGCCCGATACGCGTACGCGATCAGCATTGCCAATGAAGCGCTCCTCCATTTTCTGACCGAGGGAAAGAACGTAATGTCCATGGATGATACATGGCTGTACAGCCTTGCTTCCAGAAAGACCCTGCGGACGGCAGCAGAATAAACATTTTTGAGGAAAACAAAGACCAGGGCATACCACAGGAAGGAAACGATCACAAAGAGCATGGCTGCCAGGCTGTCTGACCTTGTGATCGTCCGAAGAGCCTGTGCCGTCTTTGCGAACAGCCGACCCGACCCGACGGCATTGACGATCTGAGCCAATACGCCGTTTGATCTTCCGAGGGCACCGGACCCGTCGGTCCTGTCTTTCATGAACTGCAGCAGCCTGTCCGCTCTGGAAGCTCCTTCATCCAGATTGCCCTCGACGATCGCCCAGAAAACATCATCTGATGTGAGCAGATCATCCTCGGAAAGCATGTTGCCCGGATCGGACTCTTCCTGTGTTTCCCCGCTCACGTTTTCCGTGCTTTCCTTCCCGCCTGTGATACCTGTCCTTTTTTCCCATCCGGTCAGTGAGAACTGAAACTCAAGTCCGATCAGCGACAGAACGATCATCAGGAAAACCAGGACAAAGAAGTGACTGCGCAGGACCTGATGGCTCTTTTCCTTTATCTCTTTTCGTTGATGAAGGATCGCGTCCTTCTCATTGTAATTATTCGTATTCATCACATTATCTCTTTTTCTGCTTTATGTTCTGTAAACCATATTGTTCTATATAGATTACCATAAATGAAAAGTACGTCAATGGACAGGTGTTCAGATATCCTCCACGACCTGGAAAATGTAAAATTTCAGATAGTATGACGCATCATTGGCCCACAGGATCGGATGATCAGGCGCCTGTGTCCTGGATTCCACCTGACGCAGGCGCTTATGTGCCCCGCGGGCGGCTTCCTCTATCGTCTTCGCGAAAAGTTCCGGATCCATGAAATGGGAGCAGGAACAGGTGGCAAGGAAACCGCCGTCCCTGACCAGCCTCATTCCCCGGAGATTGATCTCCCGGTACCCCTTTACCGCATTTTTGATCGAACTGCGTGACTTGGTGAATGCCGGCGGATCCAGAATAACGATATCATACTGCTCCCCGGTCCGTTCCAGTTCCGGCAGCAGCTCAAATACATCTGCCACCCGGAACCGGATCTGTTCTTCCGTCAGACCGTTCAGCGCCGCATTCTCCCGCGCCTGCGCGATCCCTGTTTCAGACGCATCCACGGCCAGGACGTTCAAAGCCCCTGCCATGGCGCAGTTTAATCCAAAGGATCCCGTGTGGGTAAAACAGTCCAGTACCTTCTTTCCTTCTGCGAGGCGGGAAACTGCCGCTCTGTTGTACTTCTGGTCCAGGAAGAAGCCGGTTTTCTGGCCGTCCTTTACATCCACCAGATAGCGGACCCCGTTCTCTTCGATCTCCACTTTCGTTTCAAAAGGTTCACCGATAAATCCTGAAAAGCGTTCCATGCCTTCCAGTGTCCGCACTTTCGCGTCGCTGCGCTCATAAATACCGCGGATCCGGATGCCGTCTTCCGAAAGCACCTGCACGGCAAGCTCCAGGATCTTCCCTTTCAGCCGGTCGATTCCCAGTGCCAGGCTTTCCACGACCAGCACATCGGAAAATTTATCCACAGTCAGGCCGGGCAGGAAATCCGCCTCACCGAAAATAAGCCGGCAGCCTGACACGTCACTGCCCATGACCGCCTTCCGGTAGTTCCATGCGTTTCGCACCCTTTTTTCCAGGAGTGCATCGTTGACAGGATGTTCCCTTTTTCGGGACATCAGGCGGACAGCGATCCTGGACTGCCTGTTGATAAACCCGTATCCGAGGAAATATCCGTCAAAATCGCGGACTTCCACAATATCGCCGTCGGCAAAGGTTCCTGCGGCTGACGCGATCTCATTGTCATAGACCCAGAGTCCTCCGGCTTTCACCGTACGTCCTTCACCTTTTTTCAATGTCACGATTGCTTCACTCATGTTCTCTTTCCTTTTCTTCACAGGTCATTGCAACACCCCGCCATTTCGATTATACTGTCACCGCAGCCAGTCCACAGAACCGATCAGAAGGATGTCCTTATGTTCAAAGCCAATTATCATACACATACCAGCCTCTGCGACGGCAAAAACACACCTGAAGAGGTCGCGTTGTATGCTGCCCGTAGCGGCTTCACCCATCTTGGGTTTTCAGGTCATATGGATACGGATATCCATATGGATATCGAAACATACTATGCAAGGATCCGCTCACTGCAGGACCGGTACCGGGGACAGATGGATATTCTGCGCGGCATAGAACTGGATACGCTCTATGACCCGTCCTGTGCCTATGACGCGGAATATATCATCGGATCCACTCACTTCCTTGACGTGCCGTCCGAAACACCCATGTCCGTGGACAGCTCACAGGAGAATCTTGCGCAGCTTTGCCGGGAATTCTTTGCCGGGGACTATTACGATCTTGCGAAAGCCTATTACCGGCTTGAGGCACAGGTCATCTCGCGCACAGGCTGCACATTTATCGGCCACTATGATCTTGTCACCAGGTTCAATGATGAAATGCACTTTCTCGATGAGGATGATCCCCGCTACCGAAAGTACGCGCTTGAAACCCTCGAATACCTGGCCGGAGCGCAGATTCCCTTTGAGATCAACTGCGGCGCTGTCAACCGCGGGCGGAAAAAGGAATTCTATCCGAACCGCTTTCTTCTGCGCTCGCTTCGTGAGTTCGGAGGCGAGATCATCATCAGCTCTGATGCCCACCAGAAAGAGCTGCTGACCGGCGCTTTTGAAGCTGCTGCTGCAACGGCACTTTCCTGCGGTTTTACCCACACGAACATACTTGAACACGATCCGGACGGGAAAGTCGTCTTCCGGCAGATCCCGCTGGATCAGCTCTCTTTCTGAAAAAAGCACGGAGGAACCGGCATGCCTTCCATCATACCTGTCACGCAGCTGAACATTCCGGAACTTGACCCTTTCGCACGTCTGAATGAGCCGCAGCTGAAACACTATCTTGAACCGGATACCGGTCTTTTTATCGCGGAAACGCTGAATGTAGCGGAGCGGGCCCTGGCTGCCGGATACAAGCCGGTCTCCTTTCTGACAGAGGAGCGGTTTATCCCTCAGATCATCCGGCTTCTGGAAGTGTACGCTTCAGATTCCGATGACATCTGTCTGTATACCGCACCGCTCGATGTTCTGATCGGCATCACAGGCTATAACCTGACACGGGGCGTTCTCGGGCTGATGAGGCGTACGCTTCTTCCCTCCCCCGCGGACATATGTAAGAACGCCCGCAGGATCGCCGTACTGGAAAACGTAGGAAATCCAACCAACATCGGCGCCATCTTCCGCTCTGCCGCAGCGCTGGGCATGGATGCGATCCTGCTGACAGCCGACTGCTGTGATCCCCTGTACCGGAGAGCGCTTCGCGTAAGTATGGGAACTGTCTTCCAGATCCCCTGGACATACCTTCCGGCCTGGCACACCGAAGTGCTCAAATACGTCAATGAAAAAACCGGGATCTACCGCAAGGAAGACGCCCGGTACAGTGCATACTGGCCGAATTGGGGCATGAAAGCCCTTCGGGAGATGAACTTTACGACCATTTCGCTCGCCCTGACGGATCAGGCTGTCCCGATCAACGACCCATCCATTCCCGCAGACAGCAGGCTTGCCCTCATACTCGGGAACGAAGGATACGGCCTTTGCGAAGAGACGATCAGGACAAGTGACCACACTGTCATCATCCCCATGGCACATGGTGTCGATTCTCTGAATGTGGCTGCCGCCAGCGCCGTCGCCTTCTGGCAGCTGGCCGGGCAGGGCTGCTGATCTGCAGCAGCCTTTTCTGCGTTTTACCTTCAGGCGTTTACCTCAAACTTGTATCCCATCCCCCAGATGGTCTTGATGTAATCGCCGTATTCACCCATCTTGCTCCTGAGTTTCTTTACATGCGTATCGATTGTCCTGGCGTCGCCAAAGTAATCATAGTTCCACACGCTGTTGAGGATCTTTTCCCTGGAAAGCGCGAGTCCCTGATTTTCAACAAAATATGTCAGAAGTTCAAACTCCTTGTAGCTCAGTTCGATCGGCTTCCCGTCTATGATCACCTGATGAGCGGCCTTGTCAATACGGATCGCGCCAGCTTCCAGGACATCATCCGTGCCCAGCGCGCTGGTCCTTCGGAGGATCGCCTCCACCCTGGCGACAAGGATCTTCGGACTGAAAGGTTTCGAAATATACTCGTCCACTCCAAGTTCAAATCCAAGCAGTTCATCGCGCTCGTCAGAACGGGCTGTCAGCATGATGATCGGGACCTTCGACTGGCTGCGGATCTCTCTGCACACCTCCCAGCCGTCAATCTTCGGCATCATGACATCCAGTATGATCAGCGCGATATCCTTATTTTCATAAAACAGGTCCAGAGCCTCCGCCCCGTCCGCAGCTTCCATGACCTCAAAGTCTTTTTTGACCAGAAAATCCCGGACCAGTTTTCTCATCCGGCTTTCATCATCCACCACAAGGATCTTCAGTTTTTCCATCTCTGTTTCAACCTCTCTATAGCCCTGTCCGAAGATATCCCTATTTCACTTTCACGCTCTTTCCGGCACTCCATTCGCTGTACCAGTTGGAAGCGCCTACCTTCTTATAAGACCTGATGCGCACATAATAGTTCTTGCCTGCTGTCAGTTTCGAAAGCTGCGCCGTCTTCTTCGAGCCGCCTTCGACCTTGAGCGTTTTCGCATTCTGGAATGTCTTATTGGTAGCATATCCGATCTGATACCCGTCAGCCTGGGTATCGGCATTCCATCTGCAGGAAACATTCCCGCCGCCTGCAGCGGAAGCGCTTTGCAGAACCGTCTTCTTCAATGTGATCTTAAAGGTCGCTTCTCCTTCATACCCCTTATAATCACCCTTGCCCTTCACCGTGACGGTCGCTCTTCCAACAGCCTTATTGCCCTTATAGGTCACCGTATAATCGGTTTTTGCAACTGTCTTTCCGCTGACTGTCACCTTCACAGCCGGCTTCCGCACATTCCCGTTATAGACATAGGATGTCGTGGTCAGCTTCACAGTAAACTTTTTCGTTTTGTTCTTATCCGTGCTGCCGGATGAGGATTTTTTGCTTCCATTCTTACGGACTATTTTGAATGAAACCGTCTTTGTACCGGTATAATTGCCCTTTCCTCTCAGCGTGATCTTTGCTGTGCCTACCTTCGTGTTATTGCTGTAGGTGGCCGTATAGTCTGTTCCCTTTTTCAGTCTGGTGCCGTTATATTTTACCACCGGCGCAGGCGTGATGGCGCTGCCTGTGTACGTCTGGTCGCTGATGGCGGATACGGTGCAGTCCTTCATGGCCCGTTCCGTGACACCGAGCATATCCAGGATCATACCCAGCCCGCCGGCTGAAGAAGCGTCAGATGAAGTATTCGCCTGCGATCCGGAGGAAGCACCGGATCCGGCCATGCCCACAATCATGTCATACAGGGAAGATGTATCCATCCCTCCCAGCAGGGAACCGATGTCGATTCCTGACGCCAGGGCTCCGGAGCCCGTCAGGATCACCATCATGATGCACAGTCCCAATCCAAAACCCGCCAATCGTCTTTTTTTCATAACCCTTTTCTCCATCCTGATCAATGAATTGATCCATGAAAATGAGGAAGCTGTTACACCTGCCTGTATCATACCATATCTCGCCGTTTTTTTCTCAAGAATCTGCAAACTTTCCTGTTGAATTACGAAAACACATATGATAGAATAGCAAGGCTTGACCAAGGAGGAAATAAAAATGAGGACATTACTCACCATCATTTTCGTTTTAGTATGTATCGCATTAACAGTCGTTGTGCTGGCGCAGGAAGGTAAGGATGCGGGTCTCGGCTCTCTGGCCGGTAATTCCGGCAGCTACTGGGAGAAGAATAAATCCCGTTCTATGGAAGGCAACCTGGTGAAGTTCACAAAGGGGCTGGCTATCGCGTTCATCGTGATCGCAATTATCCTTAACCTCTCATTCTTCTAAACCGGAAGATCGTTGGAAAGCAAAGGCACTCCTCAATACGGAGTGTCTTTTTATCGTTTGAATTCGGAAAAGGAACGCTATGAGCAAAGAACCCGTCAAACTGATCGCAAACAACAAAAAAGCGTACCATGATTACTTTATTGAAGATACCTATGAAGCCGGCATTGAGCTGGCAGGCACGGAGGTCAAATCCCTGCGCATGGGCAAATGCTCCATCAAGGAATCTTTTATCCGTACCGATAACGGTGAAGTCATCATCTACGGCATGCACATAAGTCCCTACGAGAAGGGAAACATCTTCAACAAAGATCCGCTTCGTCCGAGGAAGCTCCTGCTGCACCGTTCTGAGATCAACCGCCTCTCGGGCCGGATCAGTGAAAAAGGCTACACCATCATGCCGCTGAAGGTATACTTCAAGGGAAGCCTGGTCAAGGTGGAGATCGGTCTCGCGAAAGGAAAGAAGCTCTACGACAAGCGGGCCACCATCGCCAAGAAAGATCAGCTTCGGGAAGCCCAGAAGGACTTCAAGCTGCGCAACTTCGGCTGAACCGGTGTGCGCAGTGCCGTAAGCATATACCATACGCCTTTTATCATCCGATCGAATTGACAAGATCAGAAAACAAAGCTATGATGAACGCAGGCTGAATATCAGCCGTTTTCATATTCCCGGGCCAGTACTGGTTTCGACGGGGGCTGTGAAGCTGGAGAAGCTATCCGCAGGCGATGCGTCAAATCGCAAACCTAAATATAAACGCAGAAGATAATTTTGCACTCGCAGCCTGATGGCT
>JAGCAV010000127.1 GCA_017652545.1 Lachnospiraceae bacterium | reverse complement strand
GGCTGGCCAATTTCCTGATCGCAGTGGTGGTATCTGTGTACATGCTTTACGGCAGGAGCGCGCTGCTTCGGATGTTCAGGATCATCGCGCGTGCCATGATCCCCGAAAGATACATTCCCACCGTCAGGGAGATCGTTTACGACTGCAACCACATTTTCAGCCAGTTTGTGGTCAGCAAGATGATCGATTCCCTGATCATTGGCTTCCTGTGCGCGATCCTGATGACGATCCTGCGTCTGCCCTATGTTTTCCTGGTCAGTGTGGTTGTGGGCGTCACCAATATGATCCCGTATTTCGGACCCTTTATCGGCGCGATCCCGGGCATTATCATCATGCTGGCGGTCAGCCCCGTCAAGGCGCTGATCTTCGCCATCATGATCCTGTGCCTGCAGCAGTTTGACGGCCTGTGGCTCGGTCCGAAGCTCATGGGCAATTCCACGGGAATGAAATCGATCTGGATCATCTTTGCCATCACCATCGGCGGCAAGTTTTTCGGCGTGATCGGTATGTTCCTGGGTGTTCCGGTGGTCGCGATCATCGCGTATCTGGGTGAGCGGTACATGCGGTACCGGCTGGAACTGAGAGAGATCGATATGGACGAGATCCAGTGAGAAGCTTATTCTGCCGGCAAATCGGACGGTATTGGAAATGAAAAGATGGGAAAGATAAAAGGCATATCAAATTGATATGCCTTTTGGTTTGCACGAAATCAGATTTTTCAGGTTTTGTCCTGCTACTCCACGAACTGCACAATACCGGAAACCTGCTCGTATGCGCTGTCCCAGTCTGCGCCGGAGGAGATGCCTCCCAGCTTGCCGGAGATCACGATGTTCTTGGTCTTCTTTGTGAACTTGACGATGTTTGCCTTAAGTCCCTTGCCGGTATTGAAGATGCGGTTTTTCCACTTGTAGTTCTTCTTATATTTGCCGTTGCGTTTGAGCTTGATGTTTTCAAAGGAAGCTGTTACGGAATCGCCTTTCTTTCTGGCGGAGGCTTCCACACGCATGTAAACCTGTTTGTTCCTGAGGTTTGGATTTCTGACGCTTGCGACCTGGTAGCCGTTTACGTACAGGTTGATGGTTCCGGTCCATTTCTGGAAACCGAGCATCAGGTTGCTTTTAAGACCGAGAGCTGTCTGACCGACCCAGGAATAACTCTGGCCGCCGGCGTAATTGGAACGGATGTTTTCGATCATGAAAGCGGCTTTCCCGGTGTACGGGGCGGCTGCGTGCTGATCGAACTGAATACCGAAGCTGGTGGCTGCTGTTGCGGTGCAGACAAGGATCTTTGCGTGATAGCCTGTGCCGGAACCGGTGAGCGTCACATCACTCTGGATCGCGTAATCGGCCGGAACGGTCTTGATCGTATACTGATGATTATCTTCGTCAGCCCTGACGCACATACACATCAGCAGGGCGGTCATGATCAAAGCAAAGATGCTGATATTTCTGATTTTTTTCGGAACAGAATAATGCATAACGTAAATCCTTCTGTCAATTTATTTTGTTACCCGAACGTAAAGTATCATAGCACAAAATTTAACAGATGGCAACGTTTGTTTACAATTTAGTAATAATTTTTGAAACTCCCGGAAATATGCCGGCAGATATGGTTAAGATGCTGAACTTTCATGTCAGGCATACCGGGAATGGATCGTGCTTTCATCCTCTTTTCCGCCATCCTGCCGCCAGTTTTTCTTCCACCTCTTCAAAGGATCTTAACCCGCTCAGCGAATCGTAGGCCTCCACACAGCAGGCGCCTTCCGCAGCGGCAAAGCGCACACATTTTTCCGGTGTGAAGGAACGGAGCATGCCGGTCAGGAAGGCCGCGATCGCGGCATCTCCGGCGCCTGTACCGGAAAGCACTCTTTCCGGCACGAAGCTTTTTTCAAAGCCTTCGCGGCCTGCCCAGGCTTTCTCATCACATCCGAGCGCCTCACAGACCGGCCTGACGGTATCCTCCGGTCCCGTACGATAGTAAAGACCGGGAGCGCCGCATTTGATCATCAGGATCCGGACCCCCCTATTCATGCAGAAATCTGAAACATTCGCAAGGTCCCTGTTCACGTCAAGGACTTCGCAGAAGTCTTTGCCAGCACTGCGCCTGCGCACGTCCTCAAACACAGGGCGGTCAAGCATGAACAGAATTTCTTCCGCGCTGGGAACAAAGATATCCACATACGGAAAAACACCTGAAAGGATCTTCTGCCAGTCGGCTTTTCCGGCATCAGATCCGGCATCGACGGCTGCAAGGTCCAGGGAGGTTACGCATCCGGCCGCTTTGGCTCTGCGAAACAGCCGGACCAGTTCCCGGCCGTCGTCCTCGTAAAACCGGCGCATGAGGGGCGGATAGCCGAAGTGGAACAGGGACGCGCCCTGCAGCAGGCCATCGCTGATATCTTCGGAAGAGAAGGTATCATTGGCACCGGGGTGGTGGAGAAAGATCCGGTCTGTCCCCGGAATGGCCAGAACCATGGTATAGGATGTCGTCTCCCCGGCTTTCCGGATCAAGCCGTCTGCAGCGCCGGCCTCAATGAGTTTTTTCTCGATGGCGTCACCGAAAAAATCCATGCCGGTCTTTCCTGCCAGATAGACATTTTCACCAAAGAACTTCATCGCCAGCCCGGTATTGGCAACCGCGCCTCCGATGCTCATACCTGCCGGCCCGACCTGGGTCAGCCTCCCGGGAACCAGTACGGACGCGGCATCTGCCCCGTCTGAACCCGGGAAGACCGGCGTGATGTCCATACACAGATGACCGGCTGCGACCACTTTTCTGTTCATTCTTATTTCTCCTGCGTATTTGTTCATGGCAAACCTGTTCCTGAGATGATGAATCTATGTTATGATAAAACAGTTAATCCGTCAAAAGTAAATAACGGAAGGAAGAGACTGGATTATGAATAACGAGATGCGGGCATTTGTTGATGACTTCTGTGAATGCTACGATCGTTCCGGTCTGTGTGTGGAGGAGGACCAGAAACTGCCGCCGGCAGAGATCCTGGAGGAGGTCTGCCAGACCCTGGTACATCTGAGCTGTATGCGCGAAGAGGGCAGGTTTTCCAGCTTCAGGGTGTGTTTCCTGTCTCCGGATTCGGAGCTTCTCGGCGCATACATTTACGCGCATGCCCTGCACTTTGAAAAGCCTGTTGAATTCAGCCTGAGGGCGATCCATAAGCTTGCACCGGCCCTCAATGCCGATATGAGCTATCTGATGCTGGATCTTTCCGAGAGGCCGTTTAAGGCGGTCGGCATACTCGCGGCCTATACGACATGGGAAAAGATCATGACAAAGGAGATCTCAAAAGGCATCCGCATGCCGCTGATCCCCAACATTCTTGTACTGGGCCCCGGGGAGCTTGAGGCATGCTTTGGCGAGACATCGCTTGTCAGTTACAAGACAGGCGAGTGCGTCTATCTGCGCACGGATACGTTCACATCAACGCTCGTCTCAAGGCAGCTTGAAAACGGATCACATATTTCCGAGGCGGACAGACTCAAGTTTCTGTATCAGGTTCTCTGGCAGGCACACAAATACGGACAGGGCGGTCATATTTTTATCGTTCCGTCAGCGGCGTCGTGTGAAAGGTATACGGCATACAAATATAAGATGTACAGCCCGTTTCCTTCCGGAACGGAGGCGGGCAGGAACAATGACAGGGAGATCTATACATATGCGAACCTGATCGCGAAGTTTACGCTGGTTGACGGGGGTGTTGTGCTGACAAAGGATCTGGAACTGATCGGCTTCGGAGCGGAAACCTTTGTTGACCGGGTGGGAAAAGAGGATGTGCGGATGTGCTTTGTCAGCCATGACGGTCAGGAGGATAACACGAAGAAGTTCAATGACAACGGGATGCGTCACAGAGCCTGCTACCAGTTCTGTAATGAAGTGAAGGGATCCGTCGGAATCATCCTGTCCCATGACGGGGTGATCAAAGCCTGCACGGAGCATGACGGCAGGGTCGTCGTTTATGATCATGTCGGGCTGCCGCTGGATACGCCTGTATGAATGATGGATGCAGCAGGTGACTGCAGGTATGATGCGGTATCGATTGGAATCGAAAGAAAAAGAGAAAAAAATAAGTGATATGGCAAAAAAAGAGGATCCGAACTGGGAGATGATGGATCACAGGAAACTGGCTGATCATAGAGATGTCTGAATGATCGCCCCGAAAGAATTACAGTTTCGTAAAAGGAGAACGGATGATGAACCATACACTGGAATTGATCAGAAAAACGGGAATTGTGCCGGTCGTGGTCCTTGATGACGCGAAGGATGCAAAAGCACTTGGACAGGCGCTTGTCGAAGGGGGACTTCCGTGCGCGGAGGTGACGTTCCGTACCGCCGCTGCCGAAGAAGCGATCAGAATCATGGCGCGGGAATTCCCGGATCTGCTTGTCGGCGCCGGCACGGTACTGACCATGGATCAGGCTAAAAGAGCTGTTGACGCGGGTGCGAAGTTTATGGTCAGTCCCGGATTTGATCCGCAGATCGTTGACTTTTGCCTGGAAAAGGGCATAACGATTACGCCTGGTGTTGCGACACCGACAGAGATCATCATGGCCATGAACAAAGGACTGAATGTCGTGAAGTTTTTCCCGGCTGAGCCGCTGGGGGGACTGAAGATGATCAAAGCCATTGCGGCGGCATTCCCCGAGATCAGTTTTATGCCGACAGGCGGCATCAGCGCGAAGAACGTGGGAGAGTATCTGGCGTATGACCGGATCGCAGCCTGTGGCGGAAGCTGGATGGTCAAAAAGGACCTGATCAGGGCAGGTAAATTTGATGAGATCACAGCCATGGTGAAGGAGGCTGCCGGGATCGTCAGGGAAATCAGAGGATAAAGGAGGATGAAAATGGATCTGAAGTTGAAAGCAGCAGGTGACTGCAGGTATGATGCGGTATCGATCGGAGAAGTCATGCTCCGCCTGGATCCGGGAGAGGGAAGGATCCGGACAGCCAGGAGCTTTCAGGCCTGGGAAGGCGGCGGAGAGTACAATGTGGTCCGCGGACTGCGCAGATGCTTCGGCATGAGGACCGCTGTCCTGACCGCTTTTGCGGACAATGAGGTCGGCAAGCTGATGGAGGACCTGATTCTGCAGGGGGGCGTTGACACGCAGTTTATCAAGTGGATGAAGACGGACGGAATCGGCCGCACCTGCCGGAACGGCCTGAACTTTACGGAACGCGGTTTCGGGATCCGCGGCGCACTGGGCTGCTCGGACAGAGCCAACACGGCGATCTCAAAAGCCAGGCCGGAGGATTTCGACTTTGACTATATCTTCGGAGAGGCGGGCGTGCGGTGGCTTCACACGGGCGGCATCTACGCGGCGCTCTCGGAACAGTCCTGCGAGACGGTCATCGAAGCCATCAAAACGGCGAAGAAATACGGGACGGTGGTCTCCTACGACCTGAACTACCGGCCGTCCATGTGGAGCGCCATCGGCGGCCAGGCCAAGGCGCAGGAGGTCAATAAAGAGATCGCGAAGTATGTGGACGTCATGATCGGGAATGAGGAGGACTTTACGGCCTGCCTCGGTTTTGAGATTGAAGGAAATGACGAAAACCTGAAGTCATTGAACCTTGACGGATATAAAAAGATGATCGGTGAGGCGGTGAAGGTATATCCGAACTTCAAGGTGGTAGCCACGACGCTCAGAACGGTCAAGACCGCCAGTGTAAATGACTGGGGCGCCATGTGCTGGGCGGACGGAGAGATCCATCTTTCATCCGAATACAAGGACCTGAGCATCCTGGACAGGGTAGGCGGAGGAGATTCCTTCGCGTCGGGCCTGATCTACGGGCTGATGACGACACAGGATGCCGAAAAGGCGGTTAACTACGGAGCGGCGCACGGTGCGCTGGCCATGACCACACCCGGAGACACCACAATGGCCAGCAAGGCCGAGGTGGAAGCCGTGATGAGCGGCGCAGGCGCGAGAGTAAAGAGGTAAAACGGATCAATCCATGGCTGCGTTCCGATCCTGATACGGACTGCAGGATTTATCATTACGAAGGAGACAGTGGCATAAGCCGCTGTCTTTTTTTTGGCTAAGGAAACTGCTCGTTTCCTTAGCCAAAAAACGCTCCGCGGGGGCGCTGCTCGTCCAGTGGACGAGCGCTCAGCGCCGACCGAAGTGGAACGAAGAGCGCACTCGCACGTAAGGAAGATGTCGCTACGCGACCGTGCTCGGCGCGCAAAGTCCAGCTGCGCTCCCCTCATGATTGAGGGGATTGGGGGAGTTGAAGTCC
>JAGCAV010000126.1 GCA_017652545.1 Lachnospiraceae bacterium | reverse complement strand
GCCCGCCTTGCAATATCTACCAGACAGTTGAGCTGGTTCATCTGCTTTTCATATAAATGATGCTCACGTACAGGATCTGCTGCCACATGGGCAAGCAGCAGTTTGGCTGTACGGAAATGAGTCAGGAATTCGATAGCTTCATCCAGGTTTTCCTTCTCCTTATCTGTCTCCTGTTCGTGAAGCCAGTCTTCATGTACTGCCAATGCTGCCAGGGTGATTCCCTCCCGGTCCAGCAGATCTTTCAGAGCGCTCCAGTCTTTATAGTAATCACCCAGCATAACGATCTCTGCTTCAATTCCCGTGAAGCCCGCCTGCTTCAGGACCTCGACCATATGAGGAACCTGTCCGTGATATTTTTCTACATTCATCTGCCAGGGATACGTCTGGCTGCCGTACAGAATCTTAGACATGTCGCCTTCTCTCCTATTTTCTGATGTCATCTTTACGTATAAGAAACTGGTAATATATACTTGTACACCTTGTCCTGCATATGAATCAGAAAGGCCGGACACTGGGTCCGGCCTTTCTGATTATTGATTCTTAAACAGTTCAATCCGCACACAACAATGATCTACCTATCTTTTTTGTTTAGATTGGTCTGAATAATTCCTGATCAGTTCATGTAATCGTCAACATTATCCTGAGTGATCAGAACGAACGGGATCACAGGAGCCGGATCAAAGCTTTCGCCTGCAACCAGCTTCTCAACGATATCGATCGCGCCGTTGATCTGTCCAACACCATCCTGAAGGATCGTAGCTTTCAGGCTGCCGACCTTGACCATCTGCATGGGAACTTCTACACCGTCAACGCCGATGCAGATGATGTCTTCCCTGCCGCTGTCGTTGCACATCTTCTGTGCAGCAGAGGACATGCCGTCGTTGTCGCAGATGATAGCGACCAGCTCATCACCGTATTTCGCGATGGAGTCGGAAGCTGCGTCAGCTGCCAGGTTGCCGTCCCACTTGGTGTCGAAGTCACCGACCATCTCGAACTCCGGATGCTCATCCATGATCGCATGCATACCTTCGGTACGCTGGATCTGAGCGGAGTTGCCGAGAACGCCGTTGCAGTGGATGAACTTGCCGCCGTCCGGGCAGTTGTCAACGACCCACTGAGCAAGCATGTTGCCTGCTTCTACGTCGTCGGATCCGACATAGGCAATAGCCTTCTCATCGCAGCTGGCGGACTTGGAGTTGACCTCGATGACCAGGATGCCGGCATCAGCCATCTGGGTAAGAGCGGGATCGGATGCCTCTGCCTCAGCAGGCAGGAAGATTACGATATCGCACTGTTTGGAGATACAGTCAGCCGCACGGTCGATCTGCTTGTTGGGGTCGGTCTCGCCATCCAGCAGGCCTGTCCACTCATCGATCACGCCATCCTTAACTGCCTGATCAAAATACTCTTTTGCTCTTGCGTTGATCGGTGCATGGAACGGATCGGTGAAGTTTTTGGAGATGTAGCCGACAACGATCTTGCCGTCGCCGTTTGCATCTGCTTCAAAGGAAACTTCTTCTGCCATTGCGGTGCCGCAGATCATGAGCGCCATCGCTGCTCCGAGAACAGTCATTAATAATGTCTTTTTCATGGAAAATCCTCCTGGTAAATATTTTAGTGGTTCTTGTGTTGTGTGCAAAACAAACCATTAAAATCACGAAATCAATGTTTATTCTTGTTCATGACCATATCAAGCATAACTGCGCCGATGATGATCAGACCTTTGACGATTGACTGATAATAGGAAGAGACACCGATCATGTTCATGCCGTTGTAGATCAGACCGATGATAAAGATACCAAGCACGCAGCCCGGAATGGTCGCAATACCGCCTGCGAAGGAAGTGCCGCCGAGAACGGCTGCCGCGATCGCGTCAGTCTCATATCCGACACCGATGTTGGACTGGGCAGCACCTGTCTTCGATGTATAGATCATGGAAGCGATACCGGCCAGCAGACCTGAAATGGTATAAACACCAACGATGACCCAGAAGCGGGAGACACCGGATGCGATAGCTGCATTGACATTGCCGCCGACTGCGAAGATATAGCGTCCGAATTTTGTCCAGTGAAGCATCAGGTACATGATGATCGTGACCACCAGGAAAATGATGATCGGCATCGGGATGCCCACAAGCTTATTGGAATAGATCCCGGTGAACCACTCGTTCGTCAGCATGATCGCCTGACCGCCGGTAATGACCTGGGAAAGGCCTCTGATGACCAGCTGCATGGACAGGGTAACAACAAACGGGAACATGTTGAATTTGGCGATCAGAAGACCATCTACAAAACCGAAGCATGTCGCGACGCCTACGCCGGCAACGATACACAGGAAAGCGGGCCAGCCGAGTTTTCCCATGGTCGTGCCGATAATGCAGCTGGTCAGCGCGAGCTGGGCACCGACAGTCAGGTCGATACCGCCTGTGGTGATTGCAAGGCACAGGCCGTAGCACAGAAGGCCGTTGATGGAAATCTGAGTAGCAACATTAATGATATTTCCGGGCGTCAGGAAACGCGGTTCCATGATCGCGATCACAACCATCATGATGATGAGCACGATACCGATACCGTACTGCCCGAGAAGCGCGCGGATCCTGTCCTGATTGGAAGCAGCCCGCTTTGTCTGTGGTGAAGAAGCCATAGTCAAATCCTCCTTATGATACGCCGAACGCGCTGCTCAGAATAGTCTCCTGAGTAACCTCGCCGCTAACGATGTCTTTTCTGAAATACTCTCCGCTGATATGTCCTTCATGATAGACGAGCACGCGGTCGCTCATACCCATGACTTCAGGCAGTTCGGATGAAACCATGATGATTGCCATGCCTTCCGCGGCGAATTTGCACATCAGTGTATAGATCTCTGCTTTAGCGCCGACATCCACGCCTCTGGTCGGTTCATCCATGATCAGAAGTTTCGGTGCCGCCATGATCCATTTCGCGATAACCACCTTCTGCTGGTTGCCGCCGGAAAGGGAATACGCGTTATGCTCAATACTGGCTGCTTTCAGAAGCAGCGTTTTGGAGACATCCTCCACTTCCTTCTTCTCTCTTGCCTGATTCAGCAGAATACCTTTCTGACGTTCGGGCAGGCTGGGAAGGGATGTATTCTCCCTGATGGACCGGAACAGGCACAGACCAAAGTTTTTACGGTCCTCGTTAACCATACAGACACCCTGTTTGATGGAGTCGCTGGCATTCTTCCTGATAAACTCACTGCCGTTCAGATACATTTTTCCGGATTCAAGCTCATCCATTCCGAAGATCGCACGCATGGTCTCGCTTCGTCCGGAACCGACAAGTCCTGAGAAACCCAGGATCTCTCCGGCATGTACCTCAAAGCTGATATCCTCAAAGCCTTTGCCTGTCAGGTGCTCCGCTTTGAAGACGACATCCCCGATCGGGACATCCACCTTGGGGAACGGGTTTTCAACTCTGCGGCCGACCATCATGGCAATCAGGTCATCATTCGATACATCCTTCAGCGCATTGGTTCCGATGTACATGCCATCTCGGAAGACGGAAACCGTGTCACAGATCTCATAAATCTCCGCCATACGGTGGGAAATATAGATAATAGCAACGCCTTTGGACTTCAGATCCCTGATTACCGAGAACAGATGCTGCGTCTCATGTTCGTCCAGAGAGGAAGTCGGCTCGTCCATGATGATCATCTTTGCGTTCGTTGACACGGCGCGGATAATCTCAACCATCTGTACGTCAGCCAGCTTCAGATCCCTGATCAGCGTAGTTGCCGGATACGGGAAGCCAAAGTCGTCCAGAATCTTCTGGGTTCTCTCATTCTGCTTGCGCTTGTTCAGAAAAATACCGTTCGTATCCTCTCTCTTGAGGAAGATACTCTCCGCGATCGTCAGATGCGGTTCCGGATTCAACTCCTGATGTATCATGGAGATTCCGCTTTTGATCGCATCTACCGGTCCCTTTGCCTGGTAGGGTTTTCCGTCGAAAACCATGCTTCCGGCGTCCTGATGGTAAAGGCCGATGACGATCTTCATCAGCGTTGACTTTCCGGCGCCGTTTTCTCCAAGCAGGGCATGCACCTCACCCGGACGGACCTTCAGCTGAACATCCTTCAGGGCTTGCGTACCACCGAAGGCCTTGGAAATGCCTGAGCATTCCAGAATGTAGTTTTCAGCCAAGTTCTTTCACCTCTTTCCTGTGATGTAATAATTGTTTGTTTCCGCCGGGATAAGCTGCGGCGGGCAGCTCTCCTTCACTTATACAGCAGTGTAAAGACCATCGATCAGGATATCCGTACCGTTCGCATACTTGGACGCATCGGAAGCCAGCCAGATGATGGCGCCGACCAGTTCTTCGGGTTTCGCCATCCTGTGCATCGGGAACAGCGGCTCCCAGGCGGCAAGAAGTTCCGGCGGAACGAAATTCGGGTCGATGGACATCGGCGTTGCCACATAGCCGGGGCTGATGGAGTTGAAGCGGATGCCGGTCTCCACCAGTTCCACAGCCAGGCTTCTCGTCATATGGATCACACCTGCCTTTGAAGCATTGTACGCCACCTGTTTCTGGGGGACATTTGCGATATAGGCGGACATGGAGGCAATGTTGATGATGCTGCCTTCGATCTTCTTATCGATCATGATTCGGGCAGCTTCCCTGGCCACAATATACTCACCTGTCAGGTTGATATCCAGGACCTCCCTGAATTCCTCGACAGTCGCCTCAAAAATATCCTTGTGATAGCATACGCCCGCGTTGTTGACCACAACATCGATATGGCCGTATACTTCAACGATCTTCTCCAGACCGGCTTTTACCTGATCTTCCTTTGTGCAGTCTGCAATGATGTCCAGGGCTTTTCCGCCTTCGCTTTCGATCAGCTTGACGCTCTCTGCCGCACCGGAACGCGAAAAGATCGCGATGTCTGCGCCGGCTCTTGCCAGATCCCTTGCGATCACCTGGCCAATGCCTCTTCCGCCGCCTGTCACGAGCGCCACTTTGCCTTCAAGCGAGAACAGCTCCTTGATAAAATTTTCTTTCATAAAACGCACCTCTTTAGGAAACTTACCAAACGACAAAATGCAACCTGCCAACATTTTAAAGCAGGTTGCATAAAAATGCAATCACAAATCAGTGAATATATTGATTTTCGATGATATGTGTAAGAAAAAAAGCCGCCTTCACACTTACAGTTTTATTACTCTCCAAGCCGCAGATTGGGAACCGCGTTCAGATACCAGTCGGAACGCTTTCCGTTCAGGTAGTCATAGTACCCTGCCGCCCCGATCATGGCAGCATTGTCTGTGCACAGGATGGGAGCCGGCCGGTAAAAAGTGATCCCTTTTTTTTCACATGCGGCAGCCATGGCGTTTCTGAGAGCTGTGTTGGATGCGACACCACCGGCAAGAGCCATTGTTTCAAAGCCATACGCATCCACAGCATGCATGGCATGTTCGACCAGCACGTCGACCACGGCTTTCTGGAAGGATGCGGCCACATCCGGTACGCTGTAGTTCTCCCCCTTCATACGGCAGGCATTCAGATAATTCAGAACGGCGGACTTTAATCCGCTGAAACTGAAGTCATACTCGCTCCCCGCCACCTTTGCCCTCGGAAACCTGATGGCATCAGGATCACCTTCCCGCGCTGCGCGGTCGATCTTGGGTCCGCCGGGATATCCGAGCCCGATGGCACGGGCGACCTTGTCAAAGGCCTCACCGGCCGCGTCATCCCGCGTCCGTCCGAGCACCTCATATGACCCGTAGTCCTGAACGCGGACAAGATGCGTATGTCCTCCGGAAACCACGAGACAGGCAAAGGGCGGCTCAAGGTCAGGGTACTCCAGATAGTTGGCACAGATGTGCCCCTCAATATGATGGACACCGATCAGCGGTTTACCCGCGGCAAAGGCAATGGCCTTAGCCTCCGCAACGCCGACAAGAAGCGCGCCGACAAGGCCGGGGCCATATGTAACGGCAACGGCATCGATCTCCTGCAGCGTTACACCTGCTTCCCTGAGGGCAGTTTCGATCACCTGGTTGATCTTTTCTATATGCTTTCTGGACGCGATCTCCGGAACGACGCCGCCGTACAGCGTATGCAGATCGATCTGCGAGGAGATCACATTTGACAGCACTTTCCGCCCGTTCACCACGACCGCAGCCGCGGTCTCGTCACAGGAACTTTCAATCGCCAGGATCAGTGTATCCCGCTCTGAAACTTCTTTATGTTCTGAATTCAACTCCACTCTCCACTCTCCAAACACCACTCTCAGAGCAGCTCCACTCTCCAAACTCAACTCTGAATTTTTCAGTTTTCCTCAAACTTCAGCGTCACGCTCTTTCCGTCCTTTCCGGCCTTCGTTTCCGGAAAGATTTTTCTGACTGCATCCATGTAAGGCTCCGGTTTGACCAGTGACGGACTGTAGTGCATCAGCCAGAGTTCCCTGACCTGCGCGTTTCTCGCGATCCGGGCAGCTTCCACAAATGTCATATGCTTGTGCT